>JAOXRX010000039.1 GCA_025800285.1 Alphaproteobacteria bacterium | reverse complement strand
TTCT
Organism: Alphaproteobacteria bacterium; assembly: GCA_025800285.1. Taxonomy (NCBI): domain Bacteria; kingdom Pseudomonadati; phylum Pseudomonadota; class Alphaproteobacteria; species Alphaproteobacteria bacterium. The sequence continues at coordinate 93,397 of JAOXRX010000039.1, read as the reverse complement.
TTAACTTTATGCTCATTATTCGTTCCTTTCCTTCGTTAAATTCATCTTCTTATATTTAACGAAAACTGTCCACGAATTATTTAACATCTACAAGAATGACGGACTGGGGAAAGTATTAAGGTCATTCTGAACAAAGTGAAGAATCTTTTCGAGCCTGTGTTATATTGATTTACATCCAGTAGCACAAGAAGATTCTTCACTACCACACAAGTGTGTCCATTCAGAATGACAAAGTAGGAGGAGTGACATTGCTTTAACACGATGAGATTCTTCTTCGCTCCGCTCATCAGAATGACGGACTGGGAAAAATGATATCGTCATTTTGAGCGACTGTAAGGAGTCGAAAAATCTTTTTTCATGCTTATGGGATTTCAACTCATATCCACTATAGCAATATGGGAATGATTATAAATAAAATATTAAAAATAATTTATATATCCACTTATAAGAGCTTACTTACCTACTATAGATATAGTTGGTTTGCTTTTTATAATAGAGTTTATAACTTCTCTTATAGTTTCCATAGTTACTTTGTTTAAATCTTTCTCTACTTTTTCAATAGAATTAATATCTCCTGTATTCATATAAGAGTAACCAATATCAACAAAGGTATCAGATGGAGAAAGCATCTCAGATTTCTTATCTGTTTTAAATTTTAATATCGCCATTTTTAATTCTTCTTCAGATATCTCTATGTTTTTGATTATATCAAATACAGTTTCTTTTATTTTATCTACATTCTCTGGTTTGCAACTGGTGCTAATCATAAGCAGACCAGCATTTTTCATTGCATAGGTTCCTGAAGATATGTGGCTAGCAAGTTTGTCTTTTTCAACTATTTTTTTATGTAATTTTGAGAACTTACCTTGTCCTAAAATTATAGCTAATATTTCATATGATAGACTTAATTCATGTCTTTCAGGTTTTGCTTCATAAGATATGTTTAACATAGACATTTCTTTATCTTTTTTAATAAGTTTTGTTTCTTCTCCAATATAATTCCAGTCTTTTATTTCTTTAATTTCAACTGGCTCTATATTTCCCCACATTTCATTTAGTTTTGAAACTAATTCGTCGTGATTTACATCACCTATTGCAACAAATGTTATATTATTAGGTACATACCATTTATCATGATATTGTTTTAAACTATCTCCAGTCATTGGGGCTAAGCTTTCTTTTGTCCCTAAGACTCTTCCTCCAATAGCAGTGTTACCAAAAGCACCTTTCATAGTGCCGTAATATACTAAATTTGAAACATTGTCGTTAGATCTATTTATTTCTTCAAAAACAACTTCTTTTTCTCCATCTTTCATAATAGAGCCATCTTCTTTAGTTCCACCATTAAACTCTACATCGCTAAGAGTAGGAGTAAATACCATTTCTCCTAATAAATTTGCAATTTTATATATGTTATCGGGAGATATATTGTAAGAATAGTAACAAGTTTTATCTTTTGTTGTGAATGCATTTAAATAACATGATAATTTTTTCTCAATTATACCATCAATTTCTTCAGGTCCGAAATTTTTTGTTCCCTTAAATACCATGTGTTCTAACATGTGAGATATTCCGTGTTCTTCTGGGGTTTCATTTTGTCCTCCAGCACCAACCCAATATCCACAAGTTACTAGGTTGTTAGGTCTATTTTGAGATATTATTCTTAATCCATTTTTTAATTTAGAAATTTTAAATTCACCATAATCTTCTTCTGTTTCTTTAAGAGGAAGCCATTGAGGATTTGTTTCTGTTGAGCCGGCTCTTTTCAAAGCTTCTTCAAAATTGATTTCATTAACTATTTTATTTTTAATACTAACAATTTCTTCTTTTGAATGAATACCGTCTTTAGGCCCAACTGATATTAAACTTGGTTCTGATTTTAGAATGTCTAAACTTATTCTTAATAAATCATTTTTAGATATTTTCTTTAGTTTGTTTTGAAGGTTTTTACTATTATGAACAAAACCATATTTTAGTAATTCATAAGAATAGAAAGAAGAGCAAGCATTTAAGTCATATAGATTATTTTGAAAGCTTTTTTCATAAGCAGTAATAGCTGATTCAACTTCTTCATCTTCAATTGTAGATATAAAATTAGCTAGTTCTTGCATAGCTTTAGGTATTAGTATTTCAGCTTTTCCTTTACCCGTACCTGCATTTATGCAGAAAACTCCATCACTTTTAAACCCAAGGTTTGTTAAATTAAAAGAATAAACTAGCTGATCTTCAATTCTCATGGCTTTAAACATTCTAGAAGAAAATCCTCCGCTAATTGTAGCTATTAGTAATTTATAAGTTAAGTAATCAGGATGGTCTCTTCCGACTCCTTTAAAGCATAGCTTAAGGTTTGCTTGATCAATATTTTTATCTTCTTTTATTAAATAGAAAGGAGTATATTCAGATTTAGGTAAATCTTGTTTGTCTCCTGCAGGGATTTTTGATAAGTGCTCTTCACAAGTTTCTTTTACTTTTTCTAAATTTATATCTCCAACAATAGACACTACCATATTTGAAGCATTGTAATGTTTAGAAAACAATTCTTTCACATCTTCTTGAGTAATTTTTTCTATTTCTGCTTCTTGTGTTAAGGGAGTGTTTGCATATGGTTGATTTTGGAATGCTTCCTCTAATAATTTAACACTAACATAAGAAGAAGGATTATCTTTTATTGACTTAATATTGTTTAATACTAATTTTTTTTGTTTTTCTATTTCTTTCTTATCAAAAAGAGGCTCTGTTAGTATGCTGGCCAGTATTTTTATTTGTTCATAGGTGTTAGCAGAATGGGTAAACATTGTTATATCAGAGTAATCGGTGTCTGTAGAGGATATTATTTCTCCTCCTTCTCCTTCTGTTTTTTGCAGAATCTTATCTAATGATAAGCTCTTTGTTCCTTTTATTAAAGTTTTTGATGTTATGATTGAAGTCCCTGGTTTGGATTCGTATGCATATCCGCAGTTAATAGAAGTATCTATTGAAACTAAGCCAGTTCCTTTTCTCTTCTCTAATATAATTTTTAAACCATTTTTTAACTCAATAATATTCATCTTGTTTCCCTCTCTGTATTGTGTTTTTTATAGTTAACATAAAAAATTAGTTGTATCAAGAATAATTATGTTTTATACTCTCTAATTATGAAAAAAGCATCAATTTTAATAGTCGATGATGACAATAGGATAAGAACTCTTCTTTCAAAATATTTAGAAGAGAACGGTTTCGATATAGAATCTGCAGAAGATGCTATAAAGGCAGAGAGTATTCTAAAAAAGAATAAATTCGATTTGATGGTGTTGGATGTTATGATGCCAGAGAAAACAGGATTTGAGTTTGCTTCTGAGCTTAGAAGCTCAGGAAATGATATACCTATATTATTCTTAACAGCAAAAACAGAAATAGAAGATAGAATTGCTGGTTTAGAAATAGGAGCAGATGATTACTTAACAAAACCTTTTGATCCAAAAGAGCTAATATTAAGAATAGAGGCAATTTTAAGAAGGCAGGGTGTTTATAAAAGTAATTTAACATTTGCGGATTTTACTCTAGATGATGCAAACATGATTTTAAGTAAAGCAGATGGAAGAAAAATATACTTAAATAATATTGAAACTAACTTTCTTAAGGTTTTGATAAAAGCTCATGGAGAGCCAGTATCCAGAGATGAACTGCTTAAGAAAAGTAGATTAATTGTAGAGTTTAGAACTATAGATGTCCAAATTATGAGATTAAGGCAAAAGATTGAAGAAGATTCTAAGAATCCTAAGTATCTTAAAACAATTAGAGGAAAGGGATATAAATTATCAGATGAAGACTAAATTATCTTTTAATAAAAAGAGAAATATCTCTCATATGAAAAACCTTTTAGTGCCAAAAGGTTTGTTTTATAGATTCTTTTTAATTATATTTATTCCAATGTTTCTAGTGCAAACATTGGGTTTGTATATATTCTTTGATAGGCACTTATTCCATATTAATAGAAGATTAGCTTTTGCAGTAGCTAGTGAAATACAAATAGCTATGCAGCTTACAGAGCATACAGATTACTCTCATTTAATACTTGATAAAATTAGTGAAGAAACAGAGTTAGAATTCGAATATAAAGATAATAATTTATTTTCTATTGAAAAAAATGATGAACTATCAAAAGCCACAATCCAAACATTTAATGATAAGTTTGGAGCTATTCAATATAGAATTGCTCAAGTTTCAAAAGATAGTTTTTTAATAGAAGTTAAAAATAAAAGTGGAGATATAATACAGGTTACTACTCCTTATAAGAGACTATATAGTTCAACTTTTCATATATTCGTATTATGGAATATAGGATTGTCTTTGCTTTTCTTGTTTATGGCGGTTATCTTCATGAAAAATCAAATTAGACCAATAAGAAAGTTAGCAGATGTAGCAGAAGCTTTTGGTAGAGATATGAGCTCCTATAAATATTTTAAGATAGCTGGAGCTAAAGAAGTCAGGCAGGCATCTACATCATTTATAAAAATGAGAGATAGGATAAAAAAACAGATAGAGCAAAGAACAAATATGTTGTCAGGCATTTCTCATGATTTAAGAACTCCTCTAACTAGAATGAAGCTTGAATTGGCTATGCTGGAAGAAAGCGAATCTCATAAATATTTATTAAAAGATATTGAAGAGATGGAGGAAATGCTTAAAGGATATATAGCCTTTGCTAAAGGAGAAAATGAAGAAGTGTCTAAAGAAATTAATTTTAATGACTTTATTAAAGATATAGTTCATTCAGAAAGTAAGCATTATAATAAAGGTTTCATTGATCTTCATTTGGAGCAAGAAATACAAGCTCATATTAAACCAAATTCATTTAGAAGAGCTATGACGAACATTATTTCTAATGGTTGTAAATATGCCAAGAATGTCTGGGTTCAAGTTGGCTTGAGAGGCGATTATATAGAAATAAGAATTGATGATGATGGTAAAGGAATCCCTTCAAAAGATAGAGAAGAAGTTTTTAAGCCTTTCTTTAGGCTCGAAAAGTCTAGAAATAAAAATACTGGAGGAGTAGGTTTGGGTCTTGCAGTTACAAGAGATATTATAAACTCTCATGGAGGCAGTATTACTTTAGATGATAGTCCTTATGGAGGCTTAAAGGTAGTGATTAGATTACCTAAATAAATTACTCTTTATGATAAGGGTGATTGTTTATAATAGATATTGCTCTATATATTTGCTCTACTAGCATAGCTCTTAGAAGTTTATGAGGAAATGTGCATTTGCCAAAAGCAATTTTATAGCGAGCTTTATTCAAAAGATATTCATGAATGCCGAATGCTCCTCCTATTACGAAGGCTATTTCTTTTCCTTGATCTTGATGTTTTTTTATTATATCAGAAAACTTAATAGAAGTTAAATTGTCTCCATGTTCATCCATGCAAATCAAAATATCATTATCTGATATATGTTTTTCTATTAATTGAGCTTCTTTCTGCTTCTTATCTAGAGGATTTGAGAAGTTCTTTACTTCTAACTCTATTATTTTCAAAGAGTTGTTTTTTAATCTTTTTTTATACTCGTTTATTATCTCTGCTTCTGGAGATTTTGCTTTTATTTTTCCTATAGATATAATTTTCATTTTCATAATGTAGAGCACTATAGCAAAAAAAAATAAAAAAATCAAAAAAAAGCTTGCAAAAAATTTATTTTCATTATATAAAGAAGACCTCTGATGAGAATAAGACACTATGTCCCCATCGTCTAGAGGCCTAGGACACCAGGTTTTCATCCTGGCAACAGGGGTTCGAATCCCCTTGGGGATACCAATATATAAAAAGCCACCGCTTGCGGTGGTTTTTTATATATTGGAATTATAATTCTATAAATTTTATAAATTAATGTATTTGTTTTTTTATCAATATTTTACTTGATAAAGTATAAGCTTTTATTTATTATATAATCTATATGCAAAATCTATAAATATTAGGGGCAAAATATGCTATATTTTTTATCTTCATTTAGTGAGTTATTTCAATTATTGAATGTGTTTAAATACATAACTTTCAGAACAGGAGGAGCGATTATAACCTCTTTGATTATTTCTTTTATAATCGGACCTTTTGTAATAAAATGGTTGAAGTTAAAACAGGGAACAGGACAGCCTATTAGAAAGCTCGGCCCTCAAACTCATCTTAAAAAAGCAGGTACTCCAACAATGGGAGGGCTGATGATATTGGTTTCTATAGTTATATCAACTTTAATCTGGGCGAATCTTGCAAACCCATTTATATGGATAACTCTATTTGTAATCTTAGCATTTGGAGCAATAGGCTTTGTCGATGACTATTTTAAGCTAACAAAGAAAAATACAGATGGGCTCTCTGCTAAAATTAGGATTATATTGCAAATAGCGATAACTGGCTTTGCAGGAGTTCTTTATACTTGCTTTAGTAATTCTCCTGAGACATTATTTTTGTCATTCCCTTTTTTCAAAAGCCTTGCCGTAAATTTAGGAATGTTCTTTGTTCCTTTCTCAATGTTAGTGGTTATAGGTTCTGCTAATGCGGTAAATTTAACTGATGGTTTAGATGGTTTGGTGTCAGTGCCTGTTATGGTTGCTTCAGGATGTTTTGCTATTATTGCTTATGTTGTGGGGCATGTTACATTTGCAGAATACTTAAATCTTAATTATATAGTCGGTTCTGGAGAATTAGCAATATTATGTGGTTCAATAGTTGGAGCTTCTTTAGGATTTTTATGGTTTAATGCTCCTCCTGCTTTAGTGTTTATGGGGGATACAGGATCTCTTGCTATCGGAGCTGGTCTTGGTATGATAAGTGTAATAACAAAACACGAGATTGTTTGGGCCATAATTGGAGGATTATTCGTTCTAGAAGCTGTTTCCGTAATTGTTCAAGTTTTGAGTTTTAAGCTTACAGGGAAAAGAGTTTTTAAGATGGCTCCAATACATCATCATTTCGAACAGAAGGGTTGGAAAGAAGAAACAGTTGTAATTCGTTTTTGGATTATTGCAGTTATTCTAGCTCTACTTGGTTTATCAACATTAAAATTGAGGTAGTATGATAGATTTATCATTTTTAAAAGGTAAAAAAATAGGAGTTGTTGGGCTTGGTAAAACAGGTAAGGTAACAGTGAGTGCATTGAAAAATGCAGAGGTGGATTATAAAACTTATGATGATAAGGTAAATCCAGATAAAGATTTTCTGATTGATTTAGATATGATTGTCTGGTCTCCAGGAATTGACTTTAATGTGCATCCAATTGCCATAGAAGCGAGGGAAAAGAATATAGAAATTATTTGTGATATTGAATTGCTATATAGAGCTTGTCCAAATGCATTTTATTTAGGAGTTACAGGAACAAATGGAAAATCTACAACTGTTAGTTTAATGTATCATATATTGCAATCAAACGGAGTTTTGTCTCAACTTGGAGGTAATATAGGTAATCCTGCAATGAGTTTAGATATGCTTGATGAAAATGGTATATATGTGATAGAACTTTCATCATATCAATTAGAGCTTATTAATGATATGAAGTTTTATTCTGGAGGTGTTCTAAACTTATCACAAGATCATTTAGAAAGACACAAAACTTTAGAAAATTATATGAATATCAAGGGTAGTCTTTTAGAAAAATCAAAAATAAAGTTTATATCTATAGATGATGATTATTGTAGAGAGTTTTCTACAAGTCTTAAAGATAAAAACACAATATCTGTTATGGGTAATGATGCTAATATAATTGTTAAAAATGGAGTGCTAAAAGACTTCGATCTTACAATTATGAAAGTTGATGATTTAGAGTTCTTAAAAGGAATTCATAATTATCAAAATATTGCATTTGCTTATGCAATGATAAGAAACTCTACAAAATTATCCGTTGAAGCAATCGTGAAATCTATAAAAACATTTACAGGGTTAAAACATAGGCAACAGCTTGTTAGAGTAATAGAAAATATTAGGTTCATAAATGATTCTAAAGCGACAAATTGTGATGCTTCTTCAACAGCTTTATCTACTTATGATAATATATTGTGGATAGTTGGAGGGCAATCAAAAGAAGGAGGTTTTAGTTCTTTAAGTAAGTTCCTGCCTAAGATAAATACAGCATATGTAATTGGAGAGTGTGAACAAGAGCTAATTGACTTTTTTAAAGATAACTCTTTTTCAAATTATAAGATTTGTAAAACATTAGATGCCGCAGTAAAGAAATGTGCAGAAGATGCTTCTTCAGGAGATATAGTTTTATTATCTCCAGCTTGTGCTTCTTGGGATCAGTTTAGTAGCTTTGAACACCGTGGAGATGAGTTCATAAGATTAGTGGAAGAGCTATGAATAAAAACTTTTTAACTAGAACAGATAGAAGTATTATAGGAAACTGGTGGTGGTCAGTTGATAGATGGCTATTATTTATTTTAGGTTGCTTAATTCTTCTTGGAATATTTCTAATATACTCTGGAGGATATGGTGTTGCAATTAGGACTGGTTATAACCCAAATCATTTTGTAATAAGACATGTTATTTTTTTAGTGCCTGCGGTTTTTATAGCTTTTTTTACATCTTTTTTAAATAAAACAGGGATAAAAAGGCTTGGCTTTTTAATGTTTTTTATATCTATGTTGATGATGTTATCTTTGCCAGTTATTGGACACACAGTTAAAGGTGCTACTAGATGGTTGAGGTTTGGACCTTTGTCTGTTCAACCCTCTGAGTTTGTAAAACCCTTTTTTGCAATTATAACAGCTTATATATTGAGTTGCGGTTACTCACAGAAAAATATTAAGGAATTTGTAAAATCTGGATTGATTTTGGGACTTGTTTTGCTTTTGCTATTCATACAGCCAGATTTTGGACAAATGATGATTACATCTGCGATTTGGGGATCTGAAATAGTAGTCGCAGGAGTTCCTTTTACTATCATTACAATTCTATTTGGTTTTTTAGTTTTCGGAGTTGTAGGCATGTATTTTGCTTTACCTCATGTTGCTAGTAGAATAGACAGATTCTTAAATCCTGCGGTTGGAGATACATATCAGGTTGATAAATCTCTATCTGCTTTTAAAAACGGAGGATTCTGGGGAGTTGGTGCAGGACAAGGAACTGTTAGTCCAAGGCTTCCAGATTCTCATGCCGATTTTATTTTTGCTGTTGCTGGAGAAGAAATTGGCGGATTATTTGCAATATTAATAATTATGTTATTTGCATTTCTAATCATTAGAGTTTTATTTTTATCTCTAAAATCACAAGATTTATTCACTGTGTTAGCAACAACAGGGCTAATAGTCCAATTAGGAGCTCAAAGTATTGTTCACATGGGAGCTTCTTTAGGGCTTTTGCCAGCAAAAGGTATGACTTTACCATTTTTAAGCTATGGTGGCTCATCTATAGTTGCAATAGGGTTCTCTGTAGGAATGATATTAGCTTTAACAAAAAAGAATAATTAAGCATTGAAAATACCTCTTATTTGTGCTAGGTATATCTTATCTAATAAAAATTAAAGGTAAGGTTTATGAAAAGAAAAACAATAGTTTTAGCATCAGGGGGTACAGGTGGGCATATGTTCCCAGCGGCATCTCTAGCAGAAGAGTTAATAAAAAGAAAATATAAAGTTTGTTTGATTACGGATAACAGAGGTAAAAGATTTATTAACAGATTTCCTAAAGATGTGGATGTTTATCTGATAAAAGCAAAAACTTTTAAAAAAGGTGCCTTAGCAAAAGTTGGTGCATTATTTAATATTTTTTGCGGTCTTTTGTATGCATTAAGAATTCTTATTAAAATGAAACCAAATGCTCTAGTTAGTTTTGGAGGATATGCTTCTTTCCCATCATCTTTCGCTGCTAGTTGTTTAGATATCCCAATTGTTTTGCATGAACAAAATGCTCTTTTAGGGAGAACAAATAGATTTATGTTGCCATTTGCTAAAAAACTAGCTACATCTTTTGGAAATGTTGATAAAATATCTAAATTTTATAAAAAGAAAGCCAGCTTCACAGGGAACCCTGTTTCTAAAAGTATTGTTAAGGCTCATAAGAATAGATACCCAAATAAAGATAGTATAAATATACTTATAACAGGAGGATCTCAAGGGGCTCGTGTTTTGGGTGAAGTTATTCCAGAAGCTATTAAAAAGCTATCTGTAAAAGATAGGGCAAAAGTTACTATAACTCAACAGGTTGTGGAAAATGATTTAGATAGAGTTAAAAGCTTATATAAGAAGATAAAAGTAAAAGCAGATGTCTCAACATTCTTCAATGATATGGATAAAAGACTAAAACAATCAAATCTGGTTATTGGAAGAGCAGGGTCTCTAACTGTTAATGAGCTTCTTGTTATTGGAAGGGCTTCTATATTAGTTCCTCTGCCTATCGCTATGGAAGATCATCAAACATTAAATGCAAGCATCTTAGTTGATAAAGGTGCTGGTTGGATTATGCAACAAGATGTCTTCACTGCAAAAAATTTATCAGAGAGATTAAGATACTTTATAAAAAATCCAGAAATATTAAAAAAAGCTGGAGCAAATGCTAAAGAACTATGTGTGCTCGATGCAGAAAAAAGATTGGCAGATTTGATTGAAAAAGAGGTGGCTTAACTATGTTTGAGATGCCTAAAATAAATGGTTTAGTAGAAGAGAAAAAAGATTTAAAGCCTATATCTTGGTTTAAGACTGGAGGTAAGGCAGACTTTTTTTATACTCCTTCTTCAATCGTTGATTTGCAAGAGTTTATGAAAAAGGTCTCTTCAGAGATTCCTGTTTATATTATTGGTAATTTATCTAATGTTCTTATTAGAGATGATGGTATAAAAGGAATAGTTATAAAGTTAAAGAATGAAAAGTTTAAATTTGTAGATGTAAAAGAAGGACTTGTTGAAGTGGGTGCTGGAGCATTAAATAGAAATTTATGCTTAAAAGCTTGTGAAAAAGGTCAAGCAGGATTAGAATTTTTAAATGCTATTCCTGGAACAGTAGGTGGGGCTATTAAGATGAATGCAGGAGCCTATGGTAAAGAAGTAAAAGATATTTTTATTTCTTGTAGAATTATGGACATGCAGGGTAACATAAGAGTAGTAACAGCAGATGAAATTTATTTCTCATATAGAAAATCATCAATTAAAGATGAGGAAATAATTTTATCAGCAATTTTTAAAACTGAACATTCAACTCCAGAAGAAATAACAAATATTATGTTAGATATGGCGGAGAGTAGAAAAAACTCTCAACCAATTAGAGCAAAAACAGGGGGGTCTACATTTAAAAATCCTGAATCTTGTAGTGCTTGGAAGCTAATTGATGAAGCGGGTCTTAGAGGCCATGTTATAGGAGGAGCTAAAATATCAGAACAGCACACAAATTTTATTGTTAATTTTGATAATGCAAAATCTAAAGATATTGAGGATTTAATAAACTTAGCAAAAGAAAAAGTTTTGCAAAACTCTGGCATTGAGTTGCAAACAGAAATAAAAATATTAGGTGAATAATATGGGTAAAAAAAGAAAGAACTATAGAAAAAGTTTTATAATAAAGCTAAGTTGTTATGTTCTTTTGCTAGCTATTTCATGCTATGCTACTTATAGTTTTTATCCTAAATTTAATGAAAGATTGCATAGTAGGTGTGTAGAAGAGGAGTTTATTCTAAAGAGAATTAACATTAATGAGCTGGTTAATGTTAACTCTGAAAAACTTTTTGAATCAATCAATGTAGATAAAGGTATGCTTCTTTTAGATATAGATATTAGAGAGATTCAAAATATTATTTTAAAAGACTCTTGGGTTGAAAAGGCAAATGTTTATATTCAATATCCAGATGCTCTGTTTATAAATATTTTTGAAAAAGAGCCTAAAGCAATTTCTAATAAGAATAATGATTTTGTTATTGTTGATCAAAAAGGAGATGTCTTAAGCGAAAAAATTCTTAAAAAATATGAAAATTTACCAGTGATTATATCAGAAGAAAATAATATATCAGAGATTATAAAATATATGGAAACTCAGCCTTATTTATATGATGATTGGATCAGAGCAGAATATATAGGTAATAGAAGATGGGATGTATTCTTAGTTAATGACTTAAAGATTATGTTGCCAGAGAAAGATGTGATTTTTGCACTTGAAAAGTTGAATGATTTAAGAGTGCAAGAGGGATTGTTTAAATATGATATCAGTTTAATAGATTTAAGATTTGAAGATAAGGCAATTATTAAGTAAGATTTGTATTGAAAAAAAAATGACTTCATGTTAAATAATTTATAGTATTGAGAAATTAAGGAAACATATGTCGGCTAATACAAAAACTATATTTACATTAGATATTGGAAGCAATAAAATTTGTTGCTGTATTGCTACGGCTGATATTTCTCTGGATTTTCCTAAAATAAATATTAAAGCATATTACCCCGCATCATCAAAAGCTCTTAAAAATGGAGTTATATCTAATATGGATAAATTAATACAAGATGTTGGTAATGCAGTTGAATCAGCAGAAGAAATGGCACAGTTAAATGTTGATAAGATAGTTGTATCTTTTTCTGGATTAATGTGTGAAAGTGGATATACAAAAGTAAATTCCGATTTCGATAATGCAATAATAACTGAACAGTATTTGAAAAAAATAATATCAAAATCTTTTCATAGATTGCAGAATGATAAAGAAGACTTGATTCACATTATGCCAGTTAATTACTCTATAAATGGAGAGAATTATATAAAAGATCCTGTAGGACAATATGCAGATGTTTTAGGTGTTGATATTCATTATATAAAGACTAATAGAAACTTCAAAAGAACAGTAGAGCATGCTTTAACAAAGAATAGATTAAAGTTATCAGCTTTTTGTAATTCTGCTTATGCTAGCGGTCTTGCTTGTTTAACTGAAGATGAGAAGGAAATAGGTGTAACTATAATTGATATAGGAGAAGATAGTTGTGATATAGCAATGTTTGAGAGAGGTTGCTTGCTTTATTCTAATTCAATTAATATAGGTGGCTTTCATATAACTAAGAGTATAAGAAATAATTTAAAGTGCTCTTTGGCAACAGCAGAAAAACTTAAAATTCTAAAAGGAGATTTAAACTCATTTAATGATAATGGTTTTATAGAGTATAAAGAGGATGGCTCTTCAATGAATATTATGCCTCAGCAGATATCAAAATCAGCTTTTATTAATATAATCAGGAAAGGTGTGTTTGATATATTAAAAGAATGTAATGCTAGTTTAGAGGATAATCCTTTTTATAAAGTTAGTAATAATATAATAGTTATTACTGGAGGAGTATCATCAACAAATGGTATTAAAAATATAGCGGAAGATGTATTTAATAAACCTGTTAGAATAGGGAGAATTCAAAAAGTTGTAGGGATGCCTTCTTCTTATGATAAGCCAAGTGCAGCAACTACTATAGGGTTGGTTCGATATGCTATTTCTGAATTGATAAGTAAAAATGATATAGCAGAAGAAGGAAAAAATAAGAAATTCAAAAAAATAGTTGAATGGTTAAAAGAAAATTTGTAATATATAAAAAATAAAATTTTTAATGGAGAAAAAAGTATGATTAATATAGCAGCAGCAGAAACAGAAAATAATTTAAAGCCAAAACTTAGTGTTCTAGGTGTCGGTGGAGCAGGTTGTAATGCTGTAAATAATATGGTTGATTCAGGTCTTGAGGGAGTTGATTTTATAGTGGCAAACACTGATGCTCAATCTTTGTCATCTTCAAAGGCTCAAAGAAAAATACAATTGGGTATGGAGATTACAAAAGGTTTGGGTGCTGGAGCAGATCCAAGTGTTGGTAGAGCTTCTGCGGAAGAAACTCTAGAAGAAGTTGTTGAAGCCTTAAGTGACTCTAACATGGTTTTTGTCACCGCTGGTATGGGTGGAGGAACTGGTTCAGGTGCTTCTCCTGTTATATGTAATGCTTTAAGAGAGAAAGGTATTTTAACAGTTGGTGTTGTAACAAAACCTTTTAATTTTGAAGGAAGACAAAGACAAAAAGTTGCGGATGCTGCTTTAGAAAATATGAAAAACTCTGTTGATACTTTAATCATAATTCCAAACCAAAACTTATTTAATATAATTGATAAGAATACAACTTTGACAGATGCTTTCAATATGGCGGATGAGGTTCTTCATGCTGGTGTTAGCTCTATAACTGACTTAATCGTTAAACAAGGTAGAATGAATAAAGATTTTGCTGATATTAAAGAAATTGTTGGTAAAATGGGTGAAGCTATGATGGGGACTGGTGAAGCTGAAGGTGAGAATAGAGCGATTGAAGCAGCCGAAAAAGCAATTGCAAATCCTCTTTTAGATAATGTTTCTATGAAAGGAGCAAAAGGTGTTCTTCTTAATATTACAGGATCTAAAGATATAACTTTATTTGAAGTCGATGCAGTTACAAATCGTATAAGAGCAGAAATAGATTCAGAAGATGAAGCCGAGTTTATTATTGGTACAACACTTGATGATGCTATGGGAGATGTTCTTAAAGTGTCTATAGTTGCTACTGGTATGAGTGATGCAAGTCATGTAAGAAATGTAGTTTGTAGTGCTAAAAAACCAGCTGTAGCTAGACCATTCATGGACGATGATTTAGAGGATATTACAGAAATTGCAGAAGATGTAACTCCTGTAGATAATATGGATGACAAAGTTGTTGAAGATTTAGATGATAGTGATATTTTAATGCCTGGGTTGTTTACTCCACTAGATGAGGATGAAGCAGATATTTCAACTAACACAGAAGATAAAGTATTTGAAGATTTTGAAAAAGCTGAAGATATTCCTGTAGTAGCTGAAGCAAAGGAAGAAAATATTGTTAAAATTTCTGAACATGGGGAAGTAATAAGACCTCAGGATGTTAAAGCTACAGTAGTTGAAGAACCAATGGTAGCTGCAAGACCTGAAGAAATGAAAACTGAAAAAGAAAGCTTCATGAAAAGAATAATGAAATCTAAAGATAAAAAAGAAGTTGAATCTGATGATAATGTTATAGAGAAAAAAGAAAAGTATGAAGATATGGTATTGCCAGACTTTTTAAGTAGATAAAAAATCATTATATTATTAAATAAAATAGAGAGTTGAAAAACTCTCTATTTTATATTTGATTTATAGAGGTTTTTATGATATAGTTTCTCTCCACTATTTGATATTGTAATGTAATAAAAGAAAAGGAAAAAGATGAGAAATAATTGTAAAATAGTACAGTTAGCAGGAGGAGAATTAGATTATAAAACTATAACTGCTAATCAAATACAAGAAGTTATAGATAATACTAGAGTTGATAACTTTGATATAGCTATAAGTTTTTTGGCAAAGTGTAAAAACTTTAATAATAGTCATGTAGATGATATTCTTACTCTAACAAAAGATTATAAAGATAATAAAAATATTAAAATGTTAAAAGCGATATCAAGAGATGATTGTCCAGCGAAAAATAAATCTAGCTGTTTTCTTTTTAGGCTTACTGAAGGAACCAGATATGTTGGTGAAGCTATTGAGTATTTATCTCAACAAAAGGATGTGCCAGAAGATTTAATCGCAAGTGCTATCGATAGTTCTAATGGTTTTAGAATAGATGATATTGTTGAAGCTATACCATATAATAAGCTTTTAAGAAAAGAAAAACTATATCCTGTAATGAAATCTTTGAAAAGAAAAATAGAAAACATAAAAGTTAGAGAAAAAGTCAAGGGTTATATCTTAGAAAAGAAAATATCTAATGGTAATATGGAAAGTGCAAAATATATTCTTGCTGATTTTGATAAAGTGAAAGTAAAGAAATTTGATTCTAGAAAATCTGTGTTTACAGGGCATGTGTTATCATAACTTTTTATTTAATTATGTTTTATTTTAGTAAAAAAACCTATATTTTTATATAGGTTTTTTTGTTGGTTTGCATAATGTGCCTATTTTTATTCTTGTTTCTAAAATAGTTTTTTTGAATTCTTTAAGTTCTTCATCTTTTAAAGCTTCTTTATTAGGTAATTTAACTTTTACAGGGTCAACTTTTTTACCATTTTTTACTATTTCATAATGTAGATGATTCCCCGTTGATCTCCCTGTAGTACCTACATATCCTATTACCTGACCTTGTTTAACTCTAGATCCTACTCTAAGGTTTGCAGCAAATTTTGACATATGAGCATATCCCGTAGCATATGTAGAGTTGTGTTTTATTCTTATTAAGTTACCATTAAATCTATCATAACTTCTTCTTATTATTTTTCCGTCTCCAGCAGCATATATAGGTGTCCCTTTAGGTGCAGCGAAGTCTACTCCACCATGAAATTTAGAATACCCTAAAATAGGATGTCTTCTCATGCCGAAAGAGGAAGATATTCTAGCTCCATTTATAGGTGTTCTTAATAATGCTTTCTTAATGTTGCTACCATCTTCTTTGTAAAAGTCCCCTTTAAAAGAGTATAGCGGAATATTTGCTCCTGATAGATTCATGTTAGCAAACACAATATCTCCATTTTTTATGAAGTTGCCCTCGTTGTCTGAAAATGTTTCATATATAACTGTGAAAGAATCGTTCTTTTTTATATCTCTAACAAAATCGACATCCCATGAATAAATTTGTAACATGTCTAACATTATATTGTGAGGTATTTTTGCTTTTTCACCATCTCTAAATAAAGAGCTAGTGATTGTTGCTTTTTTTTCAACTAATTTTCTTTTTAATTCTTTTTTTATTTTCTTAGCTTTGAATTTATTATCTTTGTTTTTTTCTATAACACAAATCTCTTCTTTAGAGATGCTTATTTCTAAGCCATGAAATTTTTCGTCTTCAAAAAGTATATTAATTTTTTTCCCAGGGTAAAGTTGTTTTGGGTTGTAACAGCTTTTTAAAGTTTTTATAACAGAGTCAATTTCATTATATTCAATATAATTTACCTGAAGTATTTCTACTAAAGTATCGCCTCTTTTTATAACAACTTCTTTCTTCTCAATTTTTGGAAGCTCGATAATTTCTTTTTTTACTTCTTTAGTTGTTTTCTCCATTTCTTCTGGAGTAAGTTCTTCTTCAATCTTTGTCGAAGGCTCTACTTTTTTCTCAATAGTATGTGTTTCTTTAAACAGAGACATGGATACTATAAAAATAATAAAAGCTAAGAATACAAATCTTTTATGCTTTTGAGGAAGTAGCTGTAATTGCTTTATTGTGTCCAAAGCGATAAATTTTAATAACTTTAATAATATTAGGAGTGTTGTTTTAATGAAGTATAGAACAGATTCGATTATGTATATAACTATGTCTATTATTGTGTTTGGTATGTATTTTAATATATCATTTTTTAGCTTATGAGCTTTTTTTTCGCATATTTTCCAGTCTTCAGAATTCTCTATTTTTAATATGCTGTTGCTAATTATAGGTTTGATTTTTTTAGCAATTAATGATGTTAAGACAGATGTTTTCCAAAATAATATTTTTGAAAATAATATTGTCTTTTTCATTGAAAAGTCAACTACTGTATTGAAATGTTCATTGATTTTTTTGATTATTATTAAAGTTTTTTCTTTCATATGCAATCTTTTATTGTTATCTTATTTCATCATTTTAATCATTTTATTTGCGGTGTCAAGTTTTAAAGCTTTTTTATAAAAAATGCTTGATAAGGTTGAATAAATTCTTTATACTCTGAGACAAATACATAAACACAATATATAGGATGATTAATTAATGAAAAAATATGTTTATTTGTTATGCTTGACAATGTTTGCTAATGCCTCACAAGCTAGTGTTTTAAACTCTGTTTTAGTTAAGACATACAACAATAATCCAACAATAAGAAGTATGAGACAAACAGTAAAATCAAATGATGAAAATGTTGCTCAAGCTTTATCTGGTTGGAGACCTGCTATTCAAGCTTCGGGATCTGTTTCATATGAAGATAAAAATACAAGTCCAGTTAGTTCATCAGATGGGAATAATACATCTGAGAGTGTACTATTATCAGTTAGCCAACCTCTATATAAAGGTGGAGAAACAGTTGCTTCAGTTCGTAGTGCAAAGAATAAGGTTAAGTCTTATCATGAAAATTTAAAAAAGGTTGAGAATACTGTTCTATTATCAGCTGTAAAAGCTTATGTTGATGTTATAAGAGATAGAGCAATTCTTGATTTAAATGACAAAAATGTAAAAGTTTTAGAAAAAAAGCTAGAAGCTACAAAATCTAGATTTGAAGTCGGAGAACTTACTCAAACAGATGTAAGTCAAGCAGAAGCTAGTTTGTCAGAGGCTATTGCTGATAGAGTGTCTGCAAAAAGCGATTTAAACTCAAGCATTTCTTATTATCAAAGTATTGTCGGAGAATATCCTCACGATCTAAAAGATCCTAGCTTAATATCAAAAATTCCAGCATCTCAAACAGAAGCTATAAATTTAGCTATGAAATATAATCCTGATATTAGAAGTGCTATTTATTTGGAAAAAGCATCAAAAGATGATGTAAATGTTAAATATGCAGGATTGCTACCAGAAGTAACTATTACAGGTGGGATTAGAAAAAACTATGATGTGTCGGATTCTATTGATGATACAGATAATAGCTATATAACAGCTAATTTAACAATACCTCTTTATAAAAGTGGTAGTGTAAGCTCGAAAATTAGACAGGCAAAACATTTGTCTAACCAAAAAAGCATTGATGTGGTTAAAACAAAAAGAGAAGTGAGTTATGATATAGTAAGAGCTTGGCAAACTTACCAAGCAGCCATTTCTACTATCAGTGCAAGAGAATTGCAAATAGAGGCAAATGATATTGCTCTTAAAGGTGTTCAAGAAGAAGAGTTGGTTGGATCAAGAACTGTTATTGATGTGTTAGATGCAGAGCAAGATTTATTAGATTCAAAAGTTGATTTAATAAAATCTCATAGAGATAAAATATATAAATCTTATGAATTGTTATCAAAAATAGGATGCTTAACAGCTAAAGATTTAAAATTAGATGTAGATTATTGGAACCCAGAAGATAACTACAATAAAGTTAAAAATAAATGGTGGGGCGTTGGAGTTAATTAACTATGCAAGAAAGACCTGATATAAAACAAACATTGAGCTCATTAAAACAAGCGATGACTTCGGAAGATGATCAAATCTTAGAGGAATTAGATGAACATGGTGATGTTTGGAAGGGTGGAGTTAATGAAAGCTTGAAAGATGTTTATTCTGTAGAAGAGTCCTCAAGTGCTGAAAGTGATATCGAAGAGGAAATAGATGATGAGGGTGCAGAGGCTGTATTTTCGTCTGAGGATGATGTTGAAGAGCCTGTTATTAACTGTAGTAACAAAGAAGTCTTTATCTTGAATAGAATGATAAAAAAAGATGGAACCGTTGTTAACTTGAACAAAAAAAGACCAAATATTAATATATCAAATGAGAAAATAGAGACAATTGTTAGAGAAGAAGCAAAAAGTCTTTTAAAGGACTGGATAGATAAAAATATGTACAGTATTCTTAAAAAATATAAGGAACCGAAAAAATAATGTTAGTTTTAGGCATAGAAACAAGTTGTGATGAGACATCTGCTGCAGTTGTAGATGATAAAAGAGGGCTTTTATCTAATGTGGTTCTTACTCAGTTGAAAGAGCATGAGCAATATGGGGGAGTTGTACCAGAAATCGCTGCAAGGAGTCATCTTAATTATATTGATGATATAATTAAACAAGCACTGGAAGAAGCAGGGATTTCCTTTAAAGATTTATCTTGTGTTTGTGCTACAGGTGGTCCTGGGTTAATAGGTGGAGTTATGATTGGTGTTATGAATGCAAAGGCTATATCTTTAGCTCATAAGATTCCTTTTGTTGCAGTAAACCATTTAGAAGGGCATGCTTTGATGGCTAGGCTTACTAATGATGTTAAGTTCCCATACTTATTAATGTTGACATCAGGAGGGCATTGCCAAATATTAATTGTTGAGGGTGTTGGCAAATATAAACAGTTAGGAGCAACTATAGATGATGCTGCTGGTGAAGCTTTTGATAAGATTGCGAAAATAATGGGGCTAGGTTATCCTGGCGGACCTAAAATAGAGCAAAGTGCAAAACTGGGTGATGAAAATAGATTCTCATTTCCAAAGCCTTTAGCTAATAAAAACAACTGTGATTTTTCTTTCTCTGGATTAAAAACGGCGGTTCGTTTGCAGGTTGAGAAATTGGTCTCAGAAGAGCAAACTTTAAAAGAGCAAGATGTAAATGATATATCCGCTTCTTTACAAAAAACTATTGCTGATATTATGGTTTTAAAACTACAAAAAGCTATAGATATTTTTAGAGAAGATTTTCCAGAAGGTAAGGATCTAGTTGTTTCTGGGGGTGTTGCTGCTAACCAATATATAAGAGATGCTATATCACGACTTGCAGATAAAAATGATATGGTTTTTTCTGCTCCTCCGATTAAACAATGTACAGACAATGGAGCTATGATTGCTTGGGCAGGTATGGAAAGATTTAAGCTGGGGCTTGTAGATGATCTATCATTTGCTCCTAGACCTAGATGGCCTCTGTCAGATTAATAATAACTTGCACTATTTATTAAAAGGTGCTAAATTTTGACTAAATAGATTTTATTTTGTGGAAGGATATTTAAAATGAAAAAAATAGTGTTTTTACTTATGGCTGTAGCTAGTGTTTCTGGTTGCTCTCATATTCAACAAAAATTAGAAGATAATAGAATAGCGAGGTACAACAAAGCTGTTAATCCAGAAAAACATAAAAGTTTTGTTTATAGAGAAGATGCTTTTGATGTTTTTAAAGGTCTTGAGTGTAATAAATATAAAGATTCTTTTATAGAGCAAGCTAAAGTTCAAATCGGAGAAAATGAAACTTTAGATTTATATTCTAAAATTATTGCTATGGAATATTTTGATTTAGCTATGAATGAATATAAAAATGAAAAAGACTATATTGACGGAAGGTATTTCTTTAATAAAGCTGTAAGTGCTGCAAAAGGAACATATCCTTTGCCAGAGAATGTTAGAGACTGGAGAGTTGAAAGAAGAAGATTTGAAGAGATTAAATGGGCATCAGAAGATATGATGAATCTTATTTATGATGAGGGTATTTTAAAAGATCCTATAAATGTTGCTAAAGCTCAAGTTTATTTTGACTGCTGGATTGAAGAACAAGCAGAAAATGCTACAAGTTTAGAAGCAAGAACTTGTAAAAAGAATTTTTCAGACAAATGGTCAATGGCATTTAATAATATTCATAGTTATGGAGAAGGCTCAAGTTTATATGCTTCAGAGGAAAGTTTGGATGCAATCGTAGATGGTTTCTCTATGGATGAAAATGCTAAATATTTAGATTTAGAAGAAGTTAGAGATTTATATTATGCAAATTACTTGAATGTAGAAGAAGCTCAGGAAGAAATGGAAGTTATAGAAGAAGAGATTATTTCTCTTATCAAAGAAGAATTCCCAGAAGAAGCTGATTCTGATATAAAAATAGAAAAAGTATCAAATGGAGAATATAATTTATTCTTTGCTTTAAACTACACATCTCCTAAATCTGGGGATGTAGTGAAAATTAGTAGTATTGCAGAAGCATTTAAAGCCGGTGATTATAGTTATATAATTATCAAAGCTTATACTGATAGATCAGGCTCTGATAAAGTTAATAAAAGAATTTCAGAAAATAGAGGAAGAACTATTAAAAATATGTTAATAAAAGAGGGGATTGATGCTTCTAAGGTTTCATTCTTTGCTTTCGGTGAGAATGCTACTCCAGATCAAGACGGAGTTAAAAACTCTGAGTATAGAAAAGTAGTGGTTAATTTTCAGTAGGTTTTTATGAAGAAAATTACTCTATTATTGCTATTAATGATTAGTGCCTGTGCTAGAACACAAGTTCCAGTTGTTGACGACTCTTATCAAGAAGAAACCGTTGCTGATTTATATATCAAAGCTAAGAGTTTTTTGGATAATGAAAGTTATCAATCCGCTGTTGAGGCTTTTGAAGAGCTTGAAAGACAGCATCCTTATTCTGTTTGGGCAACAAAATCACAACTTATGTCAGCATACTCTTATTACAAAAATATGAAATATGATGATGCTTTACTTGCTTTAGATAGATATATAGAGCTACATCCTGTTGATAAAGATATAGCTTATGCTTATTATTTAAGAGCTCTTTGCTATTATGAGCAAATTCAGGATGTAACGAAAGATCAAACTGTTACAGAATTAGCATTGTATTCTATGGATGAAGTTATAAGAAGATTCCCTAAAACTAGCTATGCAAAAGATGCTAAGTTGAAAATAGATTTAACTAAAACTAATCTTGCTGGACAGCAAATGTCTATAGGGAGGTACTATTTAAATAGAAAGTTTTATAATGCAGCAATAAATAGATTTAATAATGTTGTCAAAGACTATCAAACAACAGCATATATAGAAGAGGCTTTATATAGATTGGTTGAGAGCTACTTATCTATTGGTATATATACAGAAGCTAAAAAAATGGGAGCTATATTGTCTTATAATTATCCAAACAGTGAATGGTATAGGTTAGCTTATAATTTGCTTAAAGAAAATAATTTAGCTGATCAATAATCTGTTCTGTAAAGCTTTCTTTAATTGACAATGAATCATATTTAATATATAAATTAAATCATGTTAACATCTATTTTTATAAAAAATATAGTATTGATAAATGAGCTCCATATAGACTTTAAAACGGGGCTTAATGTTCTTACAGGTGAAACTGGAGCGGGTAAATCTATACTGTTAGATAGTTTGGGTTTGTCTTTAGGATATCGCTCGGATGTTGGGTTGATTCGTCATGGGCAAGATAAAGCTATGGTGGTTTCTAGTTTTGATTTAGAAAAGAATCACCCTGTTTTTAAAATTCTTTCAGAACAAGATATAGAAACTGAAGATAGTGAATTGATTTTAAAAAGAACTATATCTGCTGATGGAAAGAGTAAAGGTTATATAAATGGGATGCCTGTCCCAATTAATTTTATGAGAAAAGTTGGAAATGAATTGGTTGAAATTCATGGTCAATTTGAGACTCAAGGATTGTTGAATGTTAAAAATCATATCAATGTTTTAGACTCTTTTGCGGGAACAGATAAAGATAAAAAAGAAGTTGCGAGCTTATACTATAAATTAAAAGATTTAAAATCGAAATTAGCAGACTTAGAAATGCAAGCAGAAAACTCTGCTAGAGATGAAGAATATTATGCATTTGCATATCAAGAAATAGATAAGGTAGATCCTCAGCCAAATGAAGAGCAAGAGATAAGCGAGTTAAGATATAAACTCCTTAATCAAGGTAAAATAATTGATGCACTAAAAGAGGTGAGAGAAAACTTAACTGACTATCAAGGTGCTGAAAGCAAGCTTTCATCAGCTATTGTTGCTATAGATAAAGTAGCTGATAAAGCTGGAGAAGAAATAAATCCTCTAACAAATGCTTTAGATGGTGCAATGGCAGAAATGCAAAACTCTATTATAGAGCTTCAAGAATATATGAATAAAACTAGTGAAATATCTTTAAGCTCTTTGGAAGAGGTGGAAGAAAGATTCTTCTTATTAAAAGGTTTAGCTAGAAAATATAAATGCTCAGTTGATGATTTGGTGAAAGTTAAAGATGATTTTAAAGCTAAATTAGATTTAATCGAAAACATTGATGAAGAAATCAGAAAAGTTAAATCTAATATTAAAGAAGCTAAGGTTAATTATTTAAGTAAAGCTGAAGCTTTATCTTTAGAGCGAAAAAAATATGGAGAAAATTTAACTAACTTTGTAATGAAAGAACTGCCAGAGTTAAAACTAGAGAAGGCAAGATTTAAAGTTGCAATTAAGTCTAAAGATATTTCTTCAGACGGTATTGATAATGTAGAATTTAAAATTGCTACAAATCCCAAATCTCCTTTGGGCGATTTAAATAAAATCGCTTCAGGTGGTGAGTTAGCAAGGTTTATGCTAGCTATTAAAGTTATTGTTGCGAAGAATGCTTCTCTACCAGTTATGATATTTGATGAAGTAGATTCTGGTGTCGGTGGAGCTACTGCTGATGCTGTGGGTAAAAAGTTATTCTCTTTGAGTAAGCATCTGCAATTACTTGTTATTACTCATAGTGCACAGGTTGCAGCTAGAGCCCATAATCACCTTAAAGTACAAAAGGCTATGATTGGAGAAGATTTATTGACTAATATTAAGATAATAGATGACAATCATAGAGTTGATGAAATAGCTCGAATGATATCGGGAGAAGAAATTACAGAAGAGGGTGTAAAGCTCGCAGAAAAATTACTGTCTTAAATTAATTAAAATAGCTCTGATAAAATAGGGGCTATTTTTTTTGCATAAATAACTTGACAAAATTACAGTTTAGAATTATTCTAATTTTAGAATCATTAAAAAAGAGGGCGATTGTGAAAAATAAATATTTATCACTGTTAAAAAATAAGAATATAAGAGTTACATCTCAAAGATTAAGTATCTTAGAGTTAATGGATGTAAAAAATGTTCATTTTACTGCAGAAGATGTGATGCAAAAACTTAAAAATAAGAATGTAGTTATATCTTTAGCTAGTGTATATAATACTCTAGAGCTATTTGAAAAAAATAATCTTATCAAAAAAATAGACAGTGATAATGGTGTTGCTAAATATGATGGCAATACAGATTTTCATTTGCACTTAATAGATGAGGAAAAAGACTTAATAAAGGATTACTTTGATAATGGAATAATTTCCTTTGTTAAAGACTTTATAGAGAGTAATAATATAGAGGGTTTTGACATAAAAGATGTCAATATTACCATACAAGGAAAGTTTATTTAAAATAGGAAAGGTTTAGTAATGAAAAAATTTGTATGTACAGTTTGTGGTTATGTTCATGAAGGAGATGAAGCTCCAATTCTTTGTCCAGTTTGTGCAGTAGGACAAGATAAATTTACAGAAAAAAAAGATGATGAGGGTTATGCAGATGAGCATGTTGTTGGGATAGCAAAAGATGCTCCAGAACATATTATAGAGGGGTTAAGAGATAACTTTAATGGTGAGTGTTGTGAAGTAGGTATGTATTTAGCTATGAGTAGGGTTGCTGATAGAGAAGGTTATCCAGAAATTGCAGAAGCATTTAAAAGATATGCTTTTGAAGAGGCTGAACATGCAGCTAAATTTGCAGAGCTTTTAGGAGAAGTTGTTACAGATTCTACTAAAAAGAACTTAGAGTTAAGAGCTGCTGCTGAGCATGGTGCTTGCCAAGGTAAAAAAGATTTAGCTACAGAAGCTAAAAAATTGAATCTTGATGCTATTCATGATACTGTTCATGAAATGGCTAAAGATGAAGCTAGACATGGTTCTGGTTTCAGCGGTTTACTAAAAAGATATTTTTAGGAGACCAAATTTTCTCGCAATGAAAGTAGGAAATAAATTCTGTACTTTATTTATTTCTGAAATTTTATCCCCTCGTAATTTAACGAGGGGATAAATATTTTTATTATTATAGTTTAGAAAATATTTCCACATTTGTTATTCTGAATGATTTTATCTAAAAAAACATCATCCATCCTCAGCCGGTCATTCTGATGAGCGGAGCGAAGAAGAATCTCACTGTGCTACTGGATATCAATTCACATTCCACAAGCATGAAAAGATTCTTCGTTACACTCAGAATTGTAGATGTTAAATAATTCGTGGACAGTTTTCGTTAAATATAAGAAGATGAATTTAACGAAGGAAAGGAACGAATAATGAGCATAAAGTTAAAGAATTCACAAGACGAAACATTATTAAGGAATAATTTTTTATTTATAGAAAACTTAATAAAAGAGCATAATTTAATAAAGCAAGGTAAAAATAAAAGGTATAAATATGTAAAAGATTTATATGATAGTCATCATATATCTAGGCAAGCATTTTATAAATATATAAATAAATATAAGCAAAACCCTAGTCCTAAAGGAGTAGCTCCATTAAAAAGAGGTCCGAAATTTAAAAAAAGAAGGACGGTTCTTTACAATATAGAGGAAAGTATTATAAAGTTAAGGGAGAAAGGTTGCTCTAGGTATGAGATCCATAGTATCTTAAAAAGAAAATATCATAAGTACACTCCTAGTCCATCAACCATATATAATATATTAAGAGATAAAGGAATGCAGAGGTTGAAAAAGAAAATGAAAAATAATAGAAGGAAGATAATAAAAGAAAAAGCGGGAGAGCTAGGTCATATAGACTGTTATAACTTACCTAAAGGATTATTAGAAGTTAATAAGAGTCACTATTTGGTTGGATTAATTGATGCTGCTACAAGAATAGCTTTTGTAGAGTTAATAGAAGATAAAAAATCTTTAACAGTGATGTTTGCAAGTATGGATATGCTTGGAGCATTTAGTGAGTTTACAGATATTAAGTTTAAAGAAATATTATCAGATAACGGCAGTGAGTTTGGTCAAGGACCAGATAAGAAAAACAAAGATACAAATCCATTTGAGAGATTATTAAAATATTATGGAATAAAACACAGGTACACAAAGCCATATAGGCCCCAAACCAATGGAAAGATAGAGAGGTTTTGGAAAACCTTGCATGAAGATTTAATAGAAGACACAGACTTTGATAGCATTGAGGATTTTAAACAAAACCTAGCAGAGTATCTATGTTATTACAATGAGGAAAGACCTCATCAAGGATTAAATGGGAAAACTCCTATAGAATTTAATGAAAACTGTCCACGAATTACTTGACATCTACAAGAATGACGAGAAAATAATATAGCATAATAAAAAGATTCTTCACTTTGTTCAGAAGGATGGGGAAAGGGGAAAAGGAGGAGAAAAAAAGAGAATGGGAAAAAGGGTGGATTAGCAATTAGTGTTCAATAAAAAAAAGAACCTTTCTACCTGCAAAGTGCAATCTAAAAAGATTCTTTTTTATTCTGTAATAAAATTTAGATTTATAAGTATTCTTTACCACCCATATAAGGTCTTAGCTTTTCAGGAAGTTTAACTTTACCTTCAGCTGTTTGATGGTTCTCTAAGAATAAAGCTAAAAATCTAGGAGTAGCTAAACAAGTATTGTTTAATGTATGACAATACTCTATTTTGCCAGTTTCTTGATTTTTATATCTAGTTTTTGTTCTTCTAGCTTGGAAGTCATGTATTATAGAACAACTACCTAACTCAATGTATCTATTTTGAGCTGGAGACCAAGCCTCTAAATCATGCATCTTAACTTTATTAAATCCAACATCTCCAGAACATGCCTCTAAAACATGATATGGCATTTCCATTTCTGATACAAAGCTCTCGAATAATCCGAACATTAATTCGAACATTTTTTGAGATTCTTTAGGGTCATTTTTACAAAATACATACATTTCTTGCTTGTTAAACTGATTTCCTCTTACAAATCCTCTAGTATCTTTACCAGCAGCCCCTGCTTCTCTTCTGAAACAAGTTGAGTATGCTGTATACATTAGAGGTAGTTTGCTCTCATCAATTACTTCTCCCGCATGTAAAGAGTTTATAGCAATTTCTGATGTACCCGCAAGAGAGCGATTGTCATTACCTAAAGCAAAAACATCGTTATCCATAACACTCATGTCGCTTCCTGGAAAATGTCCTGCATCAAAGATAGCTTCTTTTTTAATTAGAGCAGGTAGGTTTAATTGAGTAAATCCTGCTTCTTCCATTTTATCTTGCATGTAGTTATATAGAGCAAACTCTAATCTAGCTAATCTACCTTTTAAACATAATATACTTCTTGAACCACAAACATTTGATACTCTTTGAAAATCAGCCCAATCATTTTTTTCACAAAGATCAAAGTGAGATAAAGGTTCAAAATCAAGTTCTGGTATTTCACCTTCTGTTCTAAGAACAACATTGTCTTCATCAGTTTTCCCTATAGGCATATCCTTATGAGGTATTTGAGGAACTGATAGTATTAAATCTTTCAATTCATTCTTTAAAGGGGTTAGTTCCTCTTCAATTTTTTTAATTTCTTCCCCAGCTTTTTTTGAAGCTTCAATTATAGCTGGTCTTTCTTCGTTTGTAGCTGATTTTATTTTAGCTGAAAGGCTATTTTTTTCTGCTTGAAGCTCTTGAATCTTAGTGTCATTGTTTCTAACAATTATTTCTAATTCTAGAAGTCTATCAATATCACAAGCAAAGCCCTTTACTTCACAGGCATTTTTAACAACCTCTGGGTTTTCTTTAATAAATTTTATATCTAACATTTTTGATTTTTCCTTTGTATAATTTTTAACTTAAATTGTGATTAATTTTTTCTACGATTCTAAACCCCTAAAGGGGATGTAGAATTTATAATCACATTTATATTTAAGTTCTTGTTATACATATTTTACTTCTTCAATTTCATAGAATTTTTTACCAGCAGGAGTAATTACTTCAAATGAGTCTCCTTCGGATTTACCTATCATAGCTCTTGCCAAAGGAGAAGTCAAGGAAATTAAACCTTTACTTATATCGCCTTCAAATTCCCCAACTATTTGAAGAGTCTTTTCTTCTTCAGTATCTTCATCAACTATTTGTACAGTTGCTCCGAATTTTACATTAGAGTCTCCTGCAAAATCTAGCGGATTTATAACTTGAGCTCTTGATACTATTGCTTCAAGCTCTTGTATTCTTCCTTCGATAAAACTTTGTTTTTCTCTTGCAGAATGATACTCCGCATTTTCCTTCAAATCACCGTGCTCTCGAGCATCTGCGATAGCTTCTATCACAGCTGGTCTCTCAACAGATTTTAAGTTTTTTAGCTCAGCTACCATATCGTTGTAGCATTTCTCTGTCATAGGGTATTTATCCATTTTTTCTCTCCTCACTATATTAAATGCTCTAATCTTGCAAACAAAAATATTATTTTTGTGATTAAAAAATCCCGCAAAATGCGGAATTGTTTTTATATGTAATTAATGTTATAACAATTTTAGCTAAAAGTCAAATTTATGATTGTATAAGTTTAATATATGATATATTTCATTTTATGAAAACATCTAATTTTGCAAAACATGGTAATAATATAAATGCAGTTTCTATATCTGGATGTAGCCCCGATGCTTATAAGGGCAGGGAGTATAAAAAGCTTGCTCCTTCTTGGAGTATATATAAAGAATATAGAAAAACTGGAGATGTTCAAAGATATATAAAAAGGTTTAAAGAAGAAATTCTAGCTCCTCTAGATGCTACAAAGGTTTTTAAAGAACTTGGTAGTGATGCTATATTGCTCTGTTATGAAAAAGAAGGAGAGTTTTGTCATAGACATCTCGTTGCTCAATGGTTTGAAAAAGAACTTAATATAAAAGTAGAAGAAATAAGAAATATTAAAATTGATAATATCAATACAATCTTTTTTCTATGCCAAATAGATTCAATATCATATAGCTATATGAAAAATAAATAAAAAAGGTATTACAAGTAAATTGTATAATAAGGGATATATGTTATTTTTTTGGGATGGCAGGATTTCTTTCGTGCGACACTGTGTGTCTGCGAAAGTTTCAAACGCTAACCTTTCAACCTTGTTGAAAGCTAATCTTTTTGCCGAACCTTTAACGGTTCAAATAACTATCATTCAAATAATAAACAAAAAAGCCCAGCGAATGCTGGACTCTTTTATTTATTGGTTGGGATGGCAGGATTCGAACCTGCGCATGACCGGATCAAAACCGGTTGCCTTACCGCTTGGCTACATCCCAATACTCAATTTAGACATAACTTATAACTTATTTTTTTATTTTTTGCAAGAGTTTTTTTATTTTTATTTCTTCTCTGAATTTTTAATGTTTAAATCATGAGAAATATATATCAGCTTATTGCTATCATATCCTAAGCTTTTAACTTTTTTTATGAGAATATCTTTTGTTTCTTCACTTATACTGTGATTTCTAGACAATAACCATAAATATTTTTTCGATTTTGAGCCAATAATTGCATATGTATATTCATCATTTACATATAGTATGTTGTAATTTCCAAAAAATGGCCAAAAGAAACTAACTCGAAGTTTACCAATTTGTGGGTTCTTATTTAAAAGAGCCACTCCTTTTGCTTCTTTCCAAACTTTTTTTTCTTTATTATATCCTTTGTTTACAACTCTAATTTTATTATGCTTAAGCTTGGTGTATGTTGCAGAGACATTATCTAAGCCTTTCTCAAAACGGTTGTCAAATCTCGCTATTTCATACCATTTGCCAAGGTATTTGTTTGCTTGAAAGTCTCTTATAGTATTAGTTTCAACTGCCGTAGAGCAGGATGATAATGTTAAAATAAACAATAAATTTCTAAAAAGTTTCATATAATTTCTCCTTTTGCTTTTATTATAACTAATTTAAAAACAAAATCAAATTTTTAGTAATAATCTAACACCTTGACTTTGTTTATAAAGTATGCTCTAATATACTTAGATAAAAGGGGAAAGAACAATAGAGGAGGACTCTTATTATGCCAGAAAATACAGTTACAAGGATGAAACTTAGCGAAGCAGTTTATCAAGAATTAGGGTTATCTAGAAATGAATGTGCGGATTTTGTGGATGATTTCTTTGATATAATTTCTTCTGCATTGTCTAAAGGCAATAATGTTAAAATATCAGGTTTTGGTACTTTTTCTTTGATACAAAAAGCAGAGAGAATTGGTAGAAACCCTAAGACAGGTGAAGAAAGTGTGATAACTCCAAGAAGAGTTGTAAGCTTCAAAGCAAGTCAACATCTAAAAGATATGGTAAACAAAAAGTAAGATATGGAAAAGAATTTTTATAACATAAGTGAAGTTTCTAAAATTATAGGCAGAAATGCATCAACTATAAGATTCTGGGAAACTAAATTTAATAAGATTCAACCTATGAAGAGATCTGGTGGAAGAAGATTCTATAGACCA
Organism: Alphaproteobacteria bacterium; assembly: GCA_025800285.1. Lineage (NCBI taxonomy): Bacteria > Pseudomonadati > Pseudomonadota > Alphaproteobacteria > Alphaproteobacteria bacterium. Next base: position 62,559 of record JAOXRX010000039.1, on the reverse strand, counting down.
GATGATATTTCTTTATTAAAAGAGATAAATGATTTACTAACTACTCAAAAATTAACAATTGAAGGTGCTATTAAACAGTTAAATGCAAAAAATAATAAGATAGATAAAGTTTTAATTGACTCTTTAAAAGATGTTTTAGAAGATTTAAAAACAGCAGATAGCATTTTAAATAAATAATTGTATTAATTTATTATCATTTATTTTTTCTCATCCTAATTTTTCCCACCATTCTAAGTGCAAGGAAGAATTTTTTCACCATGCTATATTATTATATCCCCATTCTGAACAAAATGAAAAATCTTTTCATCATTCTCACTATTCCCCGTCATTATGATGAGCAAAGCGAAGAAGAATCTTTTCATGCCTGTGTAATATTGATTTATATCCAGTAGCACAGTGAGATTCTTCACTGCCACACAAGTGTGTCCGTTCAGAATGACGGAATAGAAGGGTAAATCCAGCAACACAAGAAGATTCTTCTTCGCTCCGATTATCATAATTACAATAAAAAGATAGGTAATGATGAGGTATATAAAAAATAATAATATACTATAATCAAAAAAAACATCTATTATCTTGACATTATAAGAATGATATGTATAAAATAATCTAAAATAAATTTCATTTATATTTTGAGAGGAGAAACAAATGAAAAAATTATCTAATAAGCTTTTACTTTCAGCTATAGCTGTTTCGTTTATAAGCTCAGCAGTTGGAATTTCACATGCAAGAGATTATTATTATTTCGAGAATTTATCAGGTAGTTTACAAGCTAACCCTGCCACTCCATTTGATGGTAGTGAAAATCCGGAACAACAAGGAAGTGTAAGTATAGCGGTTGAAAGCATTTCTATGAAAGCTAGTGATACAAATAAAACATTTGCTATTACTTTGACTCCTTCAGGAGGTATAAATGCAGACGATGTAGCTGTTAGCTTTAGTTTAGCGAATGAAGATGTTGTTTTAGCGAGTGATGTTAGCATTACAGGAACTGGAGCAAATAGAACTCTAACAATCGCAAAAGCAAAAGCAAGTGGAACAGTAAACATAACCCTATCAGCAGTAGTTAATAAAGTTCAAGAAGGAACTAAAATCGCTTCTATTGATGTTAGTGATGCTGTGGCAGAAAATCCTTTTGTTACAACATGGGAAGTTAATGCTGGAGATACAATAATTTTCCCTACTAAAGTTTCAAGTGGATATAATGGTAGAATTTGTTGGGATGATGACAGTGATTGTAATGATTTTACAAATTACCATATTACACATACATATAGTACTGGAGGAAGAAAGACTGTTAAAATAACAGGGGATTTCCCTTATATTAGCCATGTTCCTACAAAAATGAAAACAGTTGAAAACTTAGGCAATGTGGGTTGGAAAAGCTTTAATCGCTCTTTTTCTTATTCTCGTTTGACTTCTTTTACTGCGGGGGATTGTGATACCAGCGGTGTGGCTGATATGTCAGAGATGTTCTATAATGCTGAATATATAACAAATATTGATTTGAGAGGTCTAGATACAAGTAATGTAACAAATATGAATAGTATGTTTGAGAATGCGAATAATATAACAAGTCTAAATATCAGTTCATTTGATACAAGGAAGGTTACTAATATGGGTGATATGTTTTGGGGGCTAGAGAGCTTAACTACACTAGATGTTAGTTCATTTGATACAAGTAATGTAACACATACAGCTGCTATGTTTGGCGGTATGAAAAAGCTAACAAGTCTAGATGTGAGCAACTTTAATACAAGTAGTCTTGTCGACCCTAATGGTATGTTTTATGGCCTAGAGAGCTTAACTACACTAGATATAAGTAATTTTGATACAAGCAAGGTTACAAATATGACTAATATGTTTGGTGGAGATAGTTATACTGGTTTAAATAATATAGCTAATTTAAACCTTAGTGGATTAGATACAACTAAAGTAGTTTATTTAAATAGTATGATGAATGCATCGAACTTATCAGTAATTGATTACTCATCTTCAGTGTCTTCATCTATATACTCTAGTTTTCTATCAACTATTTCTAATTCAAATGCTAAGTTGAAAAATACAGGAAGTATTAGAGTTGGGGGCAATACTTGTTCAGATGCTACATGTTCATCTGCTAAAGCAACTTTAGAGGGGAAAGGTTGGGTATTTAGTTCTAATTAACAAAGTTATTTATTGTTTAAAAAAGCTCCCTGTTTTGGGAGCTTTTTTTATGCCTTCTTATTTGCTTGTCATTCTGAAAAAGTGAAAAATCCTTTCGTGCTTGTGTAATGTGAATTCATATCCAGTAGCACGGTGAGATTCTTCACTACCACACAAGTGTGTCCGTTCAGAATGACGACAAATAAAAAGTTTGGCACTGATTTAAAACAGTGAGATTCTTCTTCGCTCCGCTCATCAGAATGACTAAAAAAGAAAAAGGGGGGTAGCACAAGAAGATTCCCCTTTTCAGGGGAATGACAGATAGTCGAGTGGATGATTAGAAAAGAGATTGCTGATTTTTACTTTTCAAATACTTCTTCAATTAAAGAAGATAAAGCTTTTCCTCTATGAGAAAGTTTCTGCTTTTCCTCTAAACTCATTTCAGCAAAAGTTCTATCGTGTCCATTAGGAACAAATGCAGGGTCAAAACCAAAACCATCTTCACCTTGTAATGTTTTTAATAGTTTGCCGTTAACTCTACCATTTAGAGTCTCTGTATGTCCATCTGGCCAAGCAATTACTAAACAACAACAGAAACTTGCTCTTCTGTCTTTGTTGTTTCCTAGCTCTTCATTTAATTTTGCAATTGCTGCAGGATAGTTTTCTTTTCCATTCCCAACTTCAACAGCAAACCTTTTTGAATATACTCCCGGTCTTCCTTTTAATTTTTTTACACAAAAACCGCTATCATCAGCTATTACAATTTTACCAGTATGCTTTGCTCCAGCTATAGCTTTAAGCTTAGCATTACCTTCAAAAGTGTCTTCTGTTTCTTCTACATCTGGTAAGTTTATATCATTTCCTGATAGAACATTCTCTGTATATGGAGCTAAGGCATTTCTAAACTCTTTAAATTTACCCATGTTATGAGTGGCAATAATTATTTCATCACCTGGTTTGAATTTTCTACGGTTAGCACCTTTTTTAAGAGCTCTGTTTTGTTCTTGAGCTATTTCTGAAACTCCTTTTTCTGCTAGAGATAAAAGCTCCATTAGTTCTGATTTAGAGAAAGGCTCTTTTTCGGCAGTACCTTGAACTTCTATTATTTTACCGCTAGCTGTTAAAACAAAGTTAGAGTCAGCTTGAGCATTTGAATCTTCATAAAAATCTAAATCTAATACAGGCTCTCCTTTGAAGATGCCACAAGATACGGCAGCCACTTGTTCATAGATTGGATTTTCATTTATTATCCCTTTTTCTAACATGAAGTCCACAGCTTTGCTAAGAGCAACATAAGCTCCTGATATAGCTGCTGTTCTAGTGCCTCCATCGGCTCTGATAACATCACAATCTATTTTAATTTGATATTCGTTTAGCTTATCCATATCTATGATAGCTCTTAAAGATCTGCCAATTAGTCTTTGTATCTCCAGAGTTCTTCCGCTTTGTTTGCCAATAGTAGCTTCTCTTCTCATTCTTTGATCTGTTGAACGAGGTAGCATGCCATACTCAGCAGTTACCCAGCCTTTACCAGTTCCTCTTAAAAACATTGGCACTGACTTTTCTACAGTAGCAACGCATAATACATGAGTGTTTCCCGCTTTAACCATGCAAGAACCTTCTGGGTTTCCCATATAATCTGGTTCTATTGAAAACTGTCTTAATTCGTCTTTTTCTCTTTTTGATGGTCTGTACATATAAAATTTTCCTTTTTTATTCAGTTTATTTGAGTACATTTATACAGTATAAATGATATTTTTTCAATTTCTTTCTTGAAAAATGAATAAAAACTGATTAAATATAGGATATAAATTAATTATAAGGAAATATAAAATGGATAAAAAAGAAAAGAAACAAGATACAAAAGATAAAAAATTAACAGAAGAGGAAAAGATTGCAAAAGCTATGGAAGAGTTAGTTGCTGAAAATGCGGACTTAAAAGATAAACTTTTAAGAGCAATTTCTGAAACAGAAAACTTAAGAAAAAGAACTGCAAAAGAAATAACAGATATGGCTACTTATTCAGTTTCTAAATTTGCTAAAGAAATGCTTGCTGTTTCTGATAATTTAAAAAGAGCTCTTTCTGCTATTTCAGAAGAGGAAAGACAAAAAGATGAATCTCTAAATAATTTATTTACAGGTGTAAATGTTACAGAGAACCAGCTAATGAAAACTTTTGAAAAATTCGATATTAAAAAAGTTGAGTGTGAAGGTACATTTGATCCAAATATTCACGAAGTTATGATGGAGCAAGAGAGTGAAAACGAAACGGGAACTATCATAATGGTATTGGAAGAGGGCTTTACTATCGGAGATAGATTGTTAAGACCTGCGAGAGTTATAGTTAGTAAGTAGCAATAAAAAAAGAGCCGAAAGGCTCTTCTTTTTTATATTATTTAAATTGTCTTCTAATTCTTTCTAATTCTTTTTGTCTAATTATATCATCTTTTTTGCTTAAAAATTCTCTTAAAATCTCTTGTTTTTCTAATAGAGTTCTAGCTTTTATGATTTTGTGATATGCATCAATTTCCTCTTCTAATACATTAGGACAATCAATGATAGCAATGCCTTTAAGTATCTCTATGTTTAGCCCTTCTAAGCTATTTAGATGGTTGTTATGATAGCAAGTTAATTCTTCAACTGTTTGAGGTATATCCTTAAAGTTTTCCATGGATGAGCCCGCAATGCTTAATATTTTAACATTTTTAGGTATATCATTAAAGTTTTCTAGATCTAAATAATCAACTGTTAAATCTTCAATAGATTCAGGGCAGTTTTTAAGATCTCTTATGCTTGTTCTCCCCACACTTAACTTTTTAATTCCTTCAGGTATATGATTAAAATTAGAGATATTAGTTTTCCAAGCATCTATAATTTCAACAGACTCAGGACAATGCTCAAAAGATCCTACTTCTGTATAAGACATTTCTAATTCTTTAGTCGCTGGACATCCTTCAAGGGTTCTGATTTTTGTATTTGAAATATCTATGTTTTTATGAACTTTTGGAAACCCCTCAAATGAGCATATATTGGTATGAGAGCAGTCAAAAGAGTTTCTAACTTCCATGAAAGATAAATCAGGTATTTTCCCGTCTTCAAAAATCATATGAGAAAAGTCCAAATTCTCCAAAGCAATAGGTAGTCTATTATTAATAATATCTTCCATTTTTAGCTTTGCACAAGTAATTTGGTCATCCACAACCATATCTTGAATTATTTTATCTTCTTTGCTCATTTAAATCATCTCCTTATTTTTTGCTATTATCATTATTTAATAAAAAGTTTGTAGATAATGATGGTGTTTCAAACTCTCCTAAGTTCTTTAATCCTAGTCTAAACATAATTGTTGTAGCTGCATCAGCCCCTTTACGATTTGTTAAATCTCTCTCTCCAATTATTCCGAAAGAGAAACACTCATCAGTATATATAAGTCCTAACTTTGATTTAAGTAAGCCATCTCCTTTAGATCCTAAAGATGAAGTTGAGCTTCCAGATAGTTTCCAATAATTATTTATAGCAGAATCAAATCCTAATTTCAACTCTTGATTGTTTTCGTTTGTAATATCAATTGCTTCCTCTTTATAATATAGATAGCTACCCTTTAATCTGAATAGGTCTGGATTCCCTAAAGAAAAATAAGCTTCATGCTTTTTATCTGTTAAGCTATCTTTGTCTAAAAGTAAAGAGTAATCTAAGTTTACATTATTATTTGGTTTAGCTTGTAATTCTATAATTATGTCTGAAAATTTACTGTTTAAACTTGAAGTTTCAGGGAACAAGTATGAATTTTCTCTTTGTCTATAAGCTTGCCCAATAAATGCAGAGTAATATCCTCCATTATTATTTAATATTGATGTTTTAAGACCATAGCTGCTTCTTATTCCATCCTCTAATCTATCAACACCGCTAAGTCTATTTTTAGAAAATAGATTGGTGTAGTCTAAGTCTAAAATCGTTGAATCTTGAATCGGAGTGTCTTCATCATTAACTCCATTAGGAGCAAGTATTAAATTGGCAACAGGTTCTATAATAGCTGTTGAACCGCTTTTAAGATTTTTAGAAAGAGGGTATTTTGCTAGCATGTATAATTGAGGCATTACACTAAATATATTTTCTTTTTTTGTAGGGTCTTCACTGTCTATCATATAAGCTCTTGTGAATAAGTCAGCACTTACATCTAAACTTAAACCAAATGTACTTAAATAGTTCTGTTCAATTCCAGATTGGTTATAAACTCTTAATTCTTTGTTTTCATCTTTTTGATCAAGAGCAAGAATATCACCTTGCGATACCCAATTTGTATTTAGTCCCAAGAAAGAATCACCTTTAAAAGAGTACTCTGCTTTAGGTAGTATTATCGGCTGTTCTTGAGGAATGTTCGGTCTTAAATCTTTAAAATTGTAAGCACTAAGAGCTAAATAATCATCTCCATAAAAACCTTCTAGATAAGCTCTTGATGTAAGCATATCTGTATCTTTATTTTCAAAGTCATATTTTTCAAAATAGTCATCATGACTTACACTCTTTATAGAGAAACCTGTTCTCCAGTGTTCATTAATATTAAATTCTCCATCTGCAAAGAAATGACCTTTAAAACTATCTTCTCCTTTTTTCTTTACATCGCTTCCAGAGGTAATGCTTCCTGATAGTTTTAAGCTTCCATTTTTAAATAGATGTCTAAACTCTCCACCAATTAGAGGAGTTTTCACTAAATCTATTAAAGAAACTTCAAATGTAGCATCGGTATCTTCTTTTATGTCCCAATAGTAATAATTTCTAAGCATAAAGCCTATATCAGAAGAGCTCTCTATAGTTGGAGCCAACCAACCACTTCTTCGTGTAACTCTAGGATCTGGATGAGTTAAATAAGGTGTATAAAATATAGGAGTTCCATATATTTCTAACCAAGCATTCTTATATGTTACATTTAAAGTTTCTTCATTGTTTTCAACTTTACTTGCTTTTATTTGCCATATAGGATTGTTATTATCCTCACACACCTTACATGGAGAATAAACCACATTGTTTATGCTACTTAGAGTAGGGGTCTCTCTTTGAGCTATAGAGCCAGCAATTTGAGAGCTATCACTCATTTTTATTTGAGGGGATTTTATAAATCCTGTTCTTAAGTCATTATTGAACTCCATTGAGCTACCATAGCTAACATTGCCATCATTATCTTTAAATGTAATATTCCCTTTTGCTATTATAATATTTTGCTTCTTATTATAGGTTATTTCATCTGCCCATATAATGCTATTATTTTTAGCTACTTCAACATCACCGAAAGCATTAACTACATCGATAGAATTGTTATATACAATTTCATTAGCATTTATTAAAACCGAATTGTCTAACTCTACATTATCTGCTTTTGCAAAATTCATGCAAAAGCAAGATAGTAGAATAGATAATATTTTAGTTTTAATATTTGTTCTCATAATTATACAGCCTTATTAAGTAAGTAAGATATATCTATTTGTAAAAACTCAGGTATGTGTCCGCCAAAGCTATCTTTTTCCTTTTTAACTGTTGTTTTTTTAGATTGAGTGTTTTTTTCTAATTTCTCAGTTTTAGCAGCCTTTTCAACTTTTTTGTTCATTGCCTTGTTTATTTCAGCTATTTTTTCTTCATCTTCTCCTGAGTGAAATGTTATACCCATGCCTTTTTCGCTTAAATATGATAATCTTATTTTGTAATCATTAGCTCTTGTTGGCAGTTCTGATCCTATTATATAATCAATTTTATTTAAATCAACTTTTTTTGCAACACTATCCGAGCAAACAAGAAATGCTTTTTTATTATCATTAAAGAATTTAACAGCTTCTTCTTTTACTTCATCTTCCATTCCATTGTATAGAGGATGAGATTTGAAACCTGCTTCATTTAAAGCTTTATTAATTGCTTCGATATCTCTTTTCTTGTTTGAGAAAATTAGAGCTTTTGAGATTGATATCTCTTTTATTTTATTTATAATTTCTTCTTTTTTATTTTTTAAGTTTATTTCTAATAACTCGTTTTTTATAGTCATTTTTTTATCCTTTTGCTTTGTTTTTAAAAGGATTTAAAGGTTTACACATCTAATTCGACAGCGAAATGAGCATTCTCTTGTATGAATTTAAATCTAGCTTCAGGTTTTTTACCCATTAGCCTTTCTACCAGATCACTAGTTTCATTTATATTATCTAAGTTCTCAGGGTCGTTTTCAGTAGGGAGAACTACTTTCATAAGAGTTCTCTTTGTTATATCCATTGTTGTCTCTTTTAGTTGTTTCGGAGGCATTTCTCCAAGCCCTTTAAATCGGCTGATTTCTACTTTTGCTTTACCTTTAAACTCTGTTTTTAACAATTCATCTTTGTGCTTATCGTCTCTTGCATATAGTACTTTAGCCTTTTGAGCTATTCTGTACAGAGGAGGCATCGCTAAGAAAAGATGTCCTTGTTTTATTATTTCAGGCATTTGTGAGTAGAAAAATGTCATAATGAGTGATGCTATATGCGCGCCATCAACATCGGCATCCGTCATTATTATGATTTTTTCATATCTTAGTTTATCAATATCAAAATGAGATCCAATTCCACATCCAAGAGCTTGAGTTAAGTCGTTTATTTCTTGGTTTGCATGCATTTTTTCAGCTGTAGCGCTAACAACATTAAGGATTTTACCTTTCAGAGGTAGTATTGCTTGAGTTTTTCTATCTCTTGCTTGTTTCGCAGAACCGCCAGCTGAGTCTCCCTCAACTATGTATATCTCTGTGCCTTCAGCGGAAGAGTTAGAACAATCTGCAAGTTTACCAGGCAATCTAGTCTTCTTTGTTGCAGTTTTTCGATTTGCATCTCTCTTTTGTTTTCTTCTTAATCTATCCTCAGCTTTTTCTACAAATAAATCAATTAATTTTGTAGCCGTTGCTGTATCTTTAGATAGCCAATGATCAAAATGATCTCTTATTGAGCTTTCAACTAGCTTTGTAACATAAGTATTTGAAAGCTTGTCTTTCGTTTGCCCTTGGAATAGAGGATCTTTAATAAATACAGATATCAATACACAAGCACCAGATATAACATCATCTGAAGCAATCATATTTGCTTTTTTGTTGCCTATTAATTCTCCGAAGTTTTTTAATCCTTTATACAGAGCCAATTTAAGTCCGTTTTCATGTGTTCCTCCTTGTGGAGTAGGGACTGTATTACAGTAAGAATGACAAAACCCATCTGCATAAACAGGCCACACAACAGACCATTCAACTTTTCCTTTGTTATCAGGAAAATCTTTTTTACCAGAAAATATAGTTTTGTTATGAAGCTCTTGCCCCTCAATTGCTTGAGTTAAAAAGTCTTCTAATCCATTAGGGAAGTGGAATATATCCTCTTCTTTAACTTGAGATTCTGGTTTAATAATTTCACTTGCACATTTCCAAATGATTTGTACTCCTGAATATAAAAATGCTTTTGATCTAACCATTTTATATATTTTTTCAGCTTTAAATCTAGCTTTTTCTCCAAATATTTCTGGATCAGGGTGGAACAGTATTTTTGTTCCTCTTTTATTTATATTACCTAGGTTTTCTAGCTTAGTTGTAGGAATACCTTTTGAAAATTCTTGTTTGTAAAGTTTTTTCCCTCTGTAAACTTCTACTACAAGTTTATCAGAAAGAGCATTAACTACAGAAATACCAACACCATGTAATCCCCCAGAGGTTTCATAAGCTTTACTAGTAAACTTTCCTCCAGAATGAAGAGTAGTTAAGATAACTTCCAAAGCTGATTTCCCTGGGTATTTTGGATGTTCTCCAACAGGAATACCTCTACCATTATCAGCTATTGATACACAGCCGTCTGCATATAATTCTATTTCTATTTTATTTGCATGGCCAGCAACAGCCTCATCCATAGAGTTGTCAAGTATTTCTGCTATTAGGTGATTTAAAGCTTGTTCGTCAGTTCCTCCAATATACATACCTGGACGATGACGAACTGGCTCTAGACCTTCTAGAACCTCAATGTCGCTTGCGGAATAACCTTTTGATTCCTTTATTGATGTTGAATCTTCAAATAAATCACTCATAGCCATATACCTTAAAGCTTTTTTATATATTAATCAAGTATTTTTATTAACTTTTATCAAATAAATTAACTTTACATATAAGTGCTATATGTTATAGAAGTATATTTTTTTATTGGCTCTTTTTGTTTTGTGTCATTTGACTTTTTATTTTTTAAAACAGGAGGCTTATTATTTTTGTCATTTTTAGTTTGAGCCTTTTCTTGTTCTTCATACTTAGTTTTATTTTTATGACTCTTTTTATAATTATTGCTATATGCTTTTTGCTTTGTTTTTTTCTTAGCTTTTATTTTTTTGGTTTTTTTCTGTTTTTCATGAAAAGAATTAACTTTGTCTTTAAAAAACAATACAGTTTTATCATAGTCTTTAAAGTCAACTTTATGCAAGAATAGATCTTTAAATTTTTTGTTTTCAGGGTTGCCTATATCAACACCCATTTCTTCTATGGTATTTACAAAGTCTGATAAAAAGCTAAATGTTTTATCTCTGCTAAGGCTATAGCCAATTTCCGCAATGCTACTATTAACTTTTTGATTATTCATTGATAATCCTGACAACTTTACAACTTTAATCAATCTCAGTTTCATATTATCATTTTTGTTTTCTGATGTAATCGCATTGTCGCATATAAGAGTTGATAATAAGCTAAAAGAATTGCTAATAGCTTTTTTGTTTGCTCCTGCTTCTTGGCAAAATAATAAAAAAGAAGGAATTTTTTCTTTATCGAAAAAAGCATAACTATTTTTTGTATTATTATAAACTTTATTAAATAAGTTATCAAAAATTAGTTGGTTTATATTATCAGATTTTTCTTCTATTTTTGTTGGGATACAATCGATGTTTCTGAAAGATACCTTATGAATGTCTATAAGCTCTTCTGCTCCCGACTTTGCTGGAGTAATCATTGGAGCTGAATAGCTTAAGCTATTATAAAGTTTATTTGCTATTTTTTTAGCTGTTTTAATTTTTGCTCTTTTCTTTTTTTCTTCTTGACTAAAATATTTAAACATACACTTTCCTTATTGTTAATTTTATTGAGGTATAATATCATAAAATAACAATAAAGACAATAGCCTACTTTAAAACTTAATTAGGTTGTTGTAAGAAATATTACTTATATCTTTATATAAGCTTTCAGGTTTTTTGAGAGTCTCTCCAGTTATTAATCCCATTGGAGAAATGGAAGTAGCAATCTTATTATGTTTTTCCCCTATAGGGAAGGATAAATTAATTCCTACATTACTTCTAAAAGCATCATACTCTTCAATGCCTTCTTGATTTGAAATATTGCTAAATATTTCGATTTCTGCTCCGTTATTAAACTTTCTTTTAGCAGTTAACTGTAACCCTCTATCTCCCGCTAAGAATTGTCTGACTGAAAATTTTAATATAGTGTTTTCTAAATAATCTGGCTCATAATAAAAAGAAAGTCCGCCTGTTTCAATTAAGCTTGGATAAAAACTAAAAGCATTGTAGTGCTGTCTTTGATAAACTTGATTATAATCAAAAGATAAACCCCAATTGGACATTATAGGCTTATACATTACCTCTGTTGCTAATCCTTGATGCATTTCTTCTAAATACCCTAGTTGAGTGTCTATATAAACATTATTAAATGGGTTGAATATTTTCCTTATATATGCATTTTCTAAATTTAATCTGCGATTTGCAAAATGTTTTTCCATTCCTCTACCTTTGGCTAAAAGCCAATCTTCTTTTAAGTTATTAGAGGTGTTTAATCTTAATGCTACTCCATAGCTCAAGCCATTTGCTTCGGATGATTTTTTCTTTAATCCAGCAATTATATAAGATCTGTGCCTTGCTATTTTATCCTTTGTTGAAGTATCTATGTCTATAGATGGCTTGAAAAACCAATTAGAAGAGTCCGCTCTGTTTTGTATTGCATCATAGGATGTTTTATAAGAGGGTGAAAATTCAGACTTTTTAATTAATGCCTCTAAAGAAAGATTGTTGTTGTCTAGTTTCTCTAAATCTTCTCTTAGTATTGATGATTTAACCCCTGAAAGACCTTGATTAGTTTGTACTATTCCAAGCTTCTTGATGTTGTTTGAAGTGTTATTGTAAAGGTATCTAGAAGAGTCAAACATGTTTTGAGTTAAATTATCTTTTTCTTGATAATCAACCCATAGATCGGCTTTATTCATTCCTAAAGAAGAAGCATAAGCATTTATATTGTAATTGTGAGCTTTGGTAATAAGTCGATTTTCAGAAACTTGTATATCTTTTCTATTTATCTTTTTAACCTTATTTATTTTGGGAGTAATATTCTTAGATAACTTGTTGCTATTAAATGAGTATTTAAGTTTTGCTATGAAAATGTTACCATTCTCTATGCCTATTGATGTTGTGTAAGCATCTTTGTTATATTCAAGCCCATAAGATATAGAACTATTAGCATTATTTTTTTGATATAGATTATTAACCTCTTTGTTGTTATATTCAATATTAAATTTAAAGCGAGGATTAATTTTGTATGATAATCCTCCAAATAAGTTTACTCTTTCTCCAGTGAATAAGTTCTCTAGACGATTGTTAGTCTCTCTGTCTTTATTTTTACTGAAGTGAGAGCCTAAAAAAGATAGAGGGTTTTTTATGTTTCCTCCAGTACCCATTGCTCCCCAGGCTAAACCAGTAGAAAAATCAAAATTATAGAAATTCTTTGAAATAACAATATACTCTGATTCTAAATCTTCATCTCCAGCGATGGAGTTTATTCCAATTGCAACTTGAGGGATAAATCTACTTTCCTCATGAGCTTTAAATTTTAAATCTAAAGAGCTCTTATAAATATCACTATCGTTGTTATTTTTATATCTATTAAGCTTAAATAAGGCACTATCGCTCCATTGAAAGTTTGCTGATAATCCTTTTAACGACTCTCTACTATATATTTCTGTAGATATTATGCCCGTGTCTTTAAATCTGGCTGTAGGAGTAGAGATTAAGTCTATAGAACTCTTTGCAATAGCAGAGTTAGATATTAATGTTAATACTAAAAATAGAAATCTTTTCATAATTGTTAATAAATAATTAAGTTTTGATATAAATGCAAGCTTTATTTATTATTTTATTGAGTTAATTCTTCTGCATTAGCTGATGAGTATTGTGTTTTAATTTTTGCTCTTGGAGCTAGGTTGCTACCTATATTATTAACAGAAACATCAGAAGATCTAGATTGAGTTGTCATTACAGATTGTAACTCACTAACAGTTTTGTCATTTATAAACTCTTCAAGTTTTTCTTTATACACTGGAATGCATTTTGTTTTGATTTGATTAACAACTTCAGAGTTTGTCATTGATAATCCTCCAGAGATTAAGATGTTTGTTAAATCTTTTAAATCATTTAATCCACCACTACTATGACTTATAAATTCAATTGCTAAATCATTATTGCTTGTAGTTTTGAAAGAAACTCCTTGCTCGATGTCCATCATAAGTATGTTAGATGTGAAATCATAATATTTAATTCTATTAATTGCTATCTTGCTAGCTTCTTTTAGAGCTTTATTATTTATTCCAGCTTTTATACAAAGTTTTATGAAATTATAAGCTTTTAAAGAACCTTTATAGTCATTTTTATGAGATCTTTTACCTTTAAAATAAGTTTTATCATTTTTAATATGTGCTAATGACTCAGAAAATATATTGTCATTCAAGTCTATTAAGCTTTCTGTCATTCTTAATGTGTTAACAGTTTTAAAAGAAATGTTAAACTTATCAATTAATTGGTCTAGCTCTTTATCAGATCTTTCTTTTGATATAAATGAGCAAATTTTATTAGAGATTCTAATAGAAGTTTTAGATATCTCTTTAGGATGTGGTCCAGATTTTTTTTGGAAATATCCTCTTATATCATAATTCATAACAGCTCACCTGTCTTTCCCTTATTCTATGTTTATTATACCATAAAATAAGAGCAAAAACAAACTTATTTGGCTGTTTTTTTACAATATATTAACTATTTGAAGGACACAAAGAATTAGCTGGTTTTTTTAACTTCAGACAAGGAGAAACTACATATGTTAAGTTTATAGACATTGAGTTATTTGTTGATCTGCAACATCGTTTTGAATCTTCTTTAACTTTTTTAAATTCTTTTGAGTTTTTGCACATTCCACCTCTCCTGAAAATATCTAATAAGTCTTTTTTAGAACAAGGATCTTCACTTAATTTTTTTAATGCTAGTTTTGCTAAATCAATACCTTTTTGATCTTCAAATCTAACACCTGCATTTGTAGCAGATCTTAGAGACCAAAGTATCATATCATCAGTGTTTATTTGTGATGTTTTTCTGTCAGCGAGTTTAGAATGCTTTTTCTTTGTATTTAAAACTTCTTCATTAATAAAATTGAAAGTAAGATTGTGTATTAGGTTTTTATTTGCTCCACCGACAGATATCATATCTATAAATTTAGGGAAAAGATCATAGGTAATTATAGGGCTTTTAAATATTGATTGTAATAATAATGAGTATGTTAAGGAGTTGGTTGTTTCTGGATTTGATGATGATGGGGTGATTGCTTTAAAAGATATCTGCTCTTGTTTTAATTTTTCTCGATATTCAAACTTTTCATCACAATCAGATAGTGTTTTTAACAGTTTATAGGCTTTTATTTTAGCTTGTAGCCAATTTCCTTTTCTTTTAATAATCGCTTTTGCAGTGTCCAGCATGAATTTCACTCCTTTTTTCCCATTACAAAACAAAATGTTACTCCTGTAAAGTTTAAAATGCAAGTTTTTTTTATAGTTGCATTATTTTCTATAATATTATATATTTATTCGCATGAAATCAGAGATTAAAAATTTAATAGTAGAAGTAGAAAAGTCTATAGATGTATTTAGGAGGCATCTTTGACTTTGACAATGCTATTAAAAGAGTTAAAGAGCTAGAAGAAGAGTCTCTGAATCCAAATTTTTGGAATGATAATGATAATGCTCAAAAGGTTATGAGCGAAAAGAGTTATTTAGAGAGCTCTATTCAAGATATTCAAGAAATAGATAAATCTCTAAGAGATAGTATAGAGCTGATTGAGCTAGGAGAACTAGAGCAAGAAGATGATATAGTGTTAGAAGCCGAGCAATCTTTAAATAGTTTGAAAGAATATTGTGATAAAAAACAATTGGAAACATTGCTATCTGGAGAAGCGGATAAAAACGATTGTTATTTAGAAATAAATGCAGGAGCAGGGGGGACTGAATCTTGTGATTGGGCTAATATGTTATTGCGAATGTATTTAATGTGGGCTAGTTCAAAAGGTTATAAAACAGAAATTATTGAAGAGACTAAAGGTGAAGAAGTAGGTATAAAGTCTATAACTGTTGCTATACATGGGATTAACTCTTATGGGTGGTTAAAATCTGAGAGTGGAGTTCATAGATTAGTTAGGATTTCTCCATTTGATTCAAATGCAAAAAGACATACATCATTTGCTAGTGTATTTGTTTCTCCTGTAATTGATGATAATATTAATATTGAGATAAGTGAAAGTGATTTAAGAATAGATACTTTTAAAGCAAGTGGTAAGGGAGGTCAGCATGTTAATACAACCGATAGTGCTGTAAGAATAACTCATTTACCTACAAATACTGTAGCTGCATCTCAACAGCAAAGATCGCAACATAAGAATAAAGATCAGGCAATGAAAATGCTTAAATCAAAATTATATGAATTAGAACTACAAAAAAGAACTGCTGAAAAAGCTCAGGCTGAAGGTAGCAAAACAGATATTGGCTGGGGGCATCAAATAAGAAGTTATGTTTTACAACCATATCAAATGATAAAGGATTTAAGAACTGGAGTTGAAATTGGTAATGCTAAATCTGTTTTAGATGGTAATATTGATGCCTTCCTAGAGGCAAGTTTAAGTAATAAGATTTAAATAAATAGGTTTGTCATGCTGAATTTATTTCAGCATCCATTTCCAGAAGTTAATTTAGGAGTTAGACCTTGAGACAAGTTCATTTTGACAGGTGTTGTATTTTTATTCTCTATAAATAGTTTAATAAGCAAAGGACAGTCATAGAGAATACTCCACCTATAACATCGTCAAACATTACATAAAAAGCTCCTTGCTTTTTATCAAAGTATGAAATCGGCCAAGGCTTTAAAACATCATAAAATCTAAATAATGCAAAAGCTGTTAATGTCATAAACCAAAATGGTAAAGAAAATTGTAAGAAGAAAAATGGTATCATAGCTAACCACATTCCAACTACTTCATCTGCAACGATTGAACTTGCATCATGCTCTCCAAGAGCCTCAAACTTTTTTGCTCCTAAATAACCGATATAAAACACAAGAGTAGTTGCTATTAGTAAAAAATATATATTTGTATATAAAATCATAGCTATACCAAAAGGTAGAGCAAATACCGTTCCCCAAGTTCCACTTGCAGGCTTCAAAAGCCCAGACCCAAACCATGTTGCTATTAATATTTTAAAATCTTTTAAAGATAATTCTTTTGGTAGTTTTCTAATCATATTATACTGTTTACAATGTTTTTTATAAAAAATCAATATTAATATAAAAACTTTATTTAAATTTTTAATTTCAATAATTTTGCCATAGATATAAATGTTAAAATTAATATTAAAGGAGCAATTATAGAGTACATAAACTGTAAACCAAATTCATCAATTAAGAATTTTAAAGAAATCATAACTACTCCGTTGAATAATTGACTAATCATGGAAGAAACAGATAAGACTGTTGCTCTTTCATCAGATTTAATTCTATGATTTATCATTGATTTCATGACAATTGATAGCCCCGCTTGAGATGCTGTAGCAAATCCTACAACTATTAACATCGCATAAGTTGCATAAATGCTTTTTATACTTGGTAAGGCAAAAGCGGTTATAAGTCCTGTAAATAATATTAAAAATGCTGATATTGTGTACCATTTTGTTTTTAGGAATTTAAATAACTTGTGAGCTCCGTGAGATAAGATAGCTCTAAATAGTTGGTTCATTCCCATAAATATACCAAATAGATAAACAGGGACTGCATTGTTCTGCATTAAAGGTTGTTGAGTCCAAAATAAAACTAATGTTCCAGCTCCAAATAGGGAAGGGAATAACATTAACCATTTTATTTCATGATGAGTTGAAGCATATTTTGCAATATCAATAATGTCTTGCCATTTACTTTTGCCTTCTTTAACAACTCTTTTTACATCTTCTAGTTCTGGTAAAAACAGAGTCATAGCTAGACCCACAGCAATTAAAACTACTTCTATTAAGATTATATCAGTACCCATTATTTTATATAAAAACCCACCTATAAATGTAGCCGCTGCGGTTCCGTAAAGCATATAAGCACTAACTTTTCCTTGCTCTTTTATTGCATCTTTTTCTTTGTTTTGTTTCTTTAAAACATCATACAAATAGGCCTCATTAGTGCCAGAGGCAAAAGCCATAGAAAAAGCAAAGAAAACCTCTCCCAAAAGAACTAGGTAGAATCCGTATGCGAAATATAGAACTATTGTTCCTATTAAATAACACATAAAACTAAAAATAATAACTTTTCTTCTAGAGAATAAATCTCCTATATAACCAGTAGGTATTTCCAAAAAGAAATTGAATACACTAAAAAGTCCTTGAATTAAAAAGAATTGCCCAGTTGTTAAGCCTTTATCTTGATAAAATAAAATGATAATTGGTAATATTACCATAAACCATCTTAGCATAGCACTCCATCTTAGTAATATAGGAGCTTTTTCTAATGATACAGTTTTAATAAAATTCATGTTTTCTACTTTCCTTAATTTTTCCTATCTTTTACAATACTTATTGATTAAAAGCAAACTTTTTTAATTTATATCTTGAGTTTTTAATATATTTTTTTTATTATTCGATTTATGGAAGAAATTTTATATGTAATTATATTTGGTTTAATCGTTGGAATTGCTACATCAGTTCCTGTTGGAGCTATGTCTCTGTATTGTATAAAAAACACAATGAATCACTCTATGAAGCTTGGGATAGTTTCAGGAGCAGCCGCATCGTTAGCGGATATGATGTATAGTATTATTGCTGTTTTTTCTATAGGGTGGATGCAGTCTTTTTTAATGCAATATAGAATACCTATAAGAATGATTGGCGGGCTTTTGATTATTGGATTAGGAATAAAAATATTTCAAACTATACCTATTCCTTCAAAACAAGTTGAAGATACAGAGAGCTATTCTAAATGTGCAATGTATAGCTTTTTTATGACAATTACTAATCCTATGACATTTATGGCATTTACATTTATATTCTCTACATTTGGTCTTTCTTCTCACTTGACAAATACTATGTCTCCATATCTACTTGTTTTGAGTATATATTTAGGTTCTATTTTATGGTGGATTACTCTATCTTTAACAATAAAACATATAAAGCACAGAATATCTAAGGAGTTTTTAGTTCATATTAATAAGGGCTCTGCAATTATATTGTTTATTCTAGGAGCTGTATCTATAATTTCTGCAACTATATGGTGGCTATTTTAAAAGGAGTTAAAAATGGAAGAAAAAGGTAAAATATTAATATTATCTGCTCCATCAGGGACTGGCAAAACAACAATTGCAAAAAGGATTATGTCAATGGATCCTGATTTTGTTAACTCAATTTCTTTTACAACAAGAGAACCAAGAGATGGAGAAAAAGACGGAATTGATTATTTCTTTCGTTCAAAAGAAGACTTTAAAAAAATGATAGAAAATAAAGAATTTTTAGAGTGTGCAGAAGTATTTGGGCATTATTATGGAAGTACTAATAATTTTGTAGAGAGAAAAGTTGAAGAAAATAAAATAGTTTTATTTGATATAGACTGGCAGGGAGCTCAAATTATTAGGAAAAGAGCTAGAGTAGATGTATTTAGTGTATTTATTATGCCTCCTACAATGGGAGAGCTAAGAAATAGGTTAGAGTCTAGAGGCAAAGATAGTCAAGAAGAAATAGAAAAGAGATTATCTAAAGCAGAAAGTGAAATAGCTCATAAAGATGAATATGATGCTGTGGTTATAAATCATGATGTTGATGTTGCCGTAGCTGAAATTATTTCTCTAGCAAAAAATAGATTTTAAGTTCATTTTATGTGATTATTCGAGCCCCAGCTTTTATCTGGGGTTTTCGCTCATGTACTTTTATGTACACTTCGCTCAAAAATAATTCACCTAAAATAAGCTTAAAATCTATTTTTTATTGTTTACAGTCATTCTGATGAGCGAAGCGAAGAAGAATCGCACTGTTTTAAATCAGTGCCAAACTTTTTATTTGTCGCCATTCTGAACGGACACACTTGTGTGGTAGTGAAGAATCTCATTGTGTTACTGGATATAAATTAACATTCCACAAGCATGAAAAGATTCTTCACTGTGTTCAGAATGACAATATAATAATATATCATGATGAAAAGATTTTTCGACTCCTTGCAGTCGCTCAAAATGACATTACCATTTTTCCAAGCCGGTCATTCTGATGAGCGAAGCGAAGAAGAATCTTCTTGTGCCACTGAGTGTTAGTTAAGATTTCTCAAGCATGAAAAGATTCTTCGTTACACTCAGAATGATGATAATCTGGGGGGGAAGTATTAACAATAATTTGATAAGCTAAATTCTAGCAGGGTATCTTTTACCAAGAGTATCAAACTCTTTTAGAGTTTTTAACACACTCTCTAATTCTCCCATCGGAATCATATTGGGTCCATCACTAATAACTTGTTCTCCCATAGGATCTTCGTGAGTTTCAACAAATACACCCGCGATACCAATTGATAAAGCACATCTTGCAAGGATTGGAGCAAATTCACTGTTCCCTCCTGAAGTAGCACCTTTGCCTCCTGGTTGTTGACATGAATGAGTAGCATCAAATATAACAGGAGTTCCTTCTTTAGCCATTACAGGAATCCCTTTAAAATCATTAACTAGATTATTATAGCCAAAAGATGTTCCTCTTTCACATGCCATAACTCTATCATTACCATATGCTTTAATTTTATTAATAACATTTTCCATCTCTTGAGGAGATAAAAATTGACCTTTTTTAACATTAATAGCAAGCCCAGTATCTGCTGCAGCTTTTAATAAATCTGATTGTCTGCATAAAAATGCAGGTACTTGTAATACATCAACAACATCTTTAAGAGCTTCACAATGTTCTGGTAGATGAATATCTGTAACAATAGGAATATTGTTAAATTGCTTTTTTATTTCTCTAAAGATTTTTACACCTTCTTCTAATCCAACACCTCTTTTAGAGTTAACACTTGTTCTATTCGCTTTATCAAAGCTTGATTTAAAGATAAAAGGAATGCCTAATCTATCAGTCATTTCTTTTAAAGTTTTAACACTTTCAAGAGCATGTTCCATGCTTTCCATAGCACATGGTCCCGCAAGTAAAACAAATGGTTTATCATTGCTTACTTCTATATTTTGTATTTTAAATGTATTCATTTTAACCTCTTTAGATTATTATTAAGTTGATAAGCTAATATTTATATGTTTTTTTTAATAAAGTCAACTTGAAAATCTATAAATCAACCCCTATATTTTTTATATAAATAGGCAATGAAAGGAAAAAACATGGAAAAAATGCATTTTCAAACAGAAGTATCAAAGTTACTAAATATAGTTACACATTCGCTTTACTCTAAAAGAGAAATCTTTTTAAGAGAACTTATATCTAACTCTTCAGATGCTTGTGATAAGCTTAGATATGAAGCTATGCAGAATAAAGAATTAGTAAAAGAAGATAACATTTATTCAATAAGAGTATCTTTTGATAAGGATAAAAAAACAATTACTGTAAAAGACAACGGTATTGGAATGAATAAAGAAGACTTGATAAATAATTTGGGAACAATAGCTAAATCTGGAACAGAGAAGTTTATTAAGACTCTGGATAATGCAAATGCGGATATAGATTTAATCGGTCAATTTGGAGTAGGTTTTTACTCTTCTTTTATGATTGCAGATAAAGTTGAAGTCATAACTAAAAAAATTAAAGATAAGAGTGGTTTTAAGTGGGTTTCTGATGGGCAAGGAGAGTTTTCAATATCAGATATGAAATCAGCAGAGCAGGGGACTCAAGTTACTTTGCATTTAAAAGAAGATGCTGAAGAGTTCTTAGATGAGAATAAAATAAAAGAAATAGTAAAAAAATATTCAGATCATGTATGTTATCCTGTAGAGCTATGTATGCCTGATTTGGAACCTCAAACAATTAACTCTTCAAGTGCTTTATGGATGATGAATAAATCAGATATTACAGAACAAGAGTATAAAGATTTTTATTATACAGTTTCACATTCTTTTGATACTCCAATGATGAATATGCATTGGAAAGCGGAGGGTGTTATTTCATATAATGCTTTGCTATATGTTCCTTCAATGAAACCATATGACTTATTCGATCCAGCTAGAAATAATCATGTGAAGCTATATGTTAAAAAAGTTTTCATAACTGAAAATGTTGACGGTTTGATACCTGCTTATTTAAGGTTTATGGCAGGGGTTGTTGATAGTGCAGACTTACCTCTTAATGTTTCTCGAGAAATGTTGCAACATAATCCAGTGTTGTCTAAAATAAGACAAGGTATCACAAAAAAAGTTCTTTCTGAATTGAAGAAAACCGCAGAGAAAAAACCAGAAGAATTTAAATTGTTCTGGATGAATTTTGGCTCTGTTATAAAGGAGGGCTTATATGAAGATCCTAAAAACAGAGATGAAATATTTAAAGTGGCTAGGTTTAAAACTACAAAAAGCAACGGTAAGCTAGTATCTTTAGACGAATATATAGATAAAATGAAAGAAAAACAACAATCTATATTCTATATAACAGGCTTTGATAATGCAGAAAGCTTAATTAACAACCCTCATTTAGAAGGTTTTAAGGATAAAGATGTTGAGGTATTATTGTTAACCGATTCAATAGATAGTTTTTGGGTTCCTAATGTTTTGCAATATAAGGGCAATAGATTTGTTTCCGTAACAAAGGCATCGGATGAGCTAAGCAACATAGATTCAGATATTGATAAGTCTAAAGATGAGAAAATAAATAAAAGCTTAGAAAAGTTAATGGGAGTAATGAAACAAATTTTACAAGATGAGGTCAAAGATATTAAAATATCTTCAAGACTTACAAAATCTCCAGTTTGTTTAGTGTCCGATACTCAAGATGTTGATATGCATATGGAGCAATTACTTAAAAGCCATGCAAATCTATCTGATAATGTGAAAAGAATATTAGAAATTAACCCTAAGCATTCATTAATAAAGAAAATGAAAAAGATATCAAATAAAGAGAATGCTTTTGATAATCTGGAAGATTTAACTTTGTTATTGTTTGACCAAGCTAAAATTATAGAAGGAGAGAGTGTAAAGGACACTACAGCCTTCATTAAGAGAATGACAGATGCAATTGAAAAAGGCTTAATTGTTAATTAAATAAAAAAGAAGGGATTTAAAATTAAATCCCTTCTTTTATTTTAAGAACCATTTGTTGGTGTCTTTATACTTATTGTGTTCTCAACTTGTTTAGGTTTTACAGTTTCAGGTTGTTTTACTGTTGATCCTGGAGGGTTTCCAGAAGAACCTATTTTGCTAGTTGTCAATCCTTTGCTTATTTCACTAGCTTTAACTCTATTATCAATTTTTGTTTCAGAATTTTCTTCATTTTTTGTTTCAGAAACGGTTTCTGGAGCATTGCCTTCAGGATTTTCCTCTTCTTCCATTTCTGGCTCTTCATCTGTTTCTGAAGTCTGTTCTTTTTCCATTTTTTTCAATTCCTCTTGATGAGCTTTTTCTGCAGCTTCTAGTTCTTTTTCTGCAATCGCAATTTCTTTTTCATTGCCATTTTTTTTAGCTTCTTCTAATGCTTTTTGTGCATTAGCTAGCCTTAGTTGAGATTTTTTTAGAGGAGTTTTCTCTTCTTTTTGTTCTGCAGAACAATTACCTCCTCTACCACCAAGCATGCCTTTCATAGATTTTCGAGCTCCTTTTATAGCTTTGCCAGTCATATTTTTTAACTTTTTAAAACCACTCGATATAATTTTCCCTATACTTGCAAGTATAGCTCCTATTTTGCCACCTGAAGTAGCAGTATTACTCGTTCCACTCATTGTTTTTCCTCCTCTGTTTTTTAACTATGAAACTCTAAACCAAGATTCCTGTATCTTTCAGGGTTGTCTTGCCACTTTTTTCTAACCTTAACAAATAGTTTCAAGTGAACATCTTTGCTAATTAGGTTTGAAATATCTTGTCTTGATTTTATACCAATATGCTTTATCTTTTTACCACCTTCACCAAGTAGTATTGCTTTATGGCTATTTGTTTGAACAAATATAATCTGGTGTATCTTTACAGATCCATTTTTCATTTCTTCCCATTTCTCTGTTTCTACAGTAAGTTTGTAAGGGATTTCATCATGAACCGATTCTAGTATCTTTTCTCTTGTTATCTCAGATGTAAGGAATCTTAATGGCATATCTGATAAGTGATCATCAGGATATAACCAAGTTCCTTTTGGCATTTTTTCAGCTAATAAATTTAGTAAATCATCTGTACCACTACCTGTTTTTGCAGAAATCATAAATACATCAGAAAATACACCATATGCTGATAGATTTTGAGCTAGCCCTAATAATATTTTTGGATCAATTTTATCAACTTTATTCAAAACCAAAATAGCTTGTTTATCACATTTTTTTAGATTCTCAACGATAGCAATAACATCATCATTAATTCCTGACGAAGCATCTACTAAAAATAAGATGCAATCTGCATTGTCAGCTCCTTGCCATGCTGCAGAAACCATAGCTTTATCTAATCTTTTTTTAGGAGCAAAAATACCAGGGGTATCAATAAATATTAACTGAGTTTTATTATGTATTGTAATTCCTGTAATTTTACTTCTAGTTGTTTGAACCTTTTGGCTTACAATAGATATCTTAGAACCAACATATCTATTTAATAGTGTTGATTTACCCGCATTAGGGCTACCGATCAAAGCTACAAAACCACATCTTTTTGGCATAATAATTTCTTCCTTTTCTTTTTTATATAGAATTCATTATCTATCTAATTACTGTAAAAGTCAATATTATTTATATATAACTTCTGCTTTATTTTTAAGCTCTTTAACTATCTCTAGCATTTTTTCTTTGTATAGAGATTGTCTTATTGTTGACTTAGACTCCTCAAATGTTGGAGCTTTTTCCATTCTGCTTTCTTTAACATGAAAAACATTCCATCCAAATGGAGATTTTACAGGAGCTACAGAAAACTCTCCTTCTTTTATAGACTTTATTTCTTTCGCAATGTTATCAATTAAATCGCTAGACTTTATATATCCTAGAGATCCCTTTGTTTCTTTAACATTTGATGTTTGAGATTTCTTAATTGCTAATTCTGAAAAATCTGCACCAGATTCTAGCTCTTTTATAATATTTTTAGCATCTTCTTCTGTTTTGCTAAGTATGTTAAATACTAAGTATTCTTTTTCAGGAGAGAACTCTTTAACTGCTTCATCATAAACTTCTTTGATTTGTTTTTCTGTAATTGCTTTTTCTACTTCTTGTCTTAAGAACTCTTCTTGAATTAATCTTTCTCTTTCAATTTTAAGAATCTCTTTGAACGATTCGTTTTTTTCAATTCCTGATTTTAGAGCCTCTTGTTTAAGAGCTTCAGCTGAAACTAACTGATTTATTATGGCATTAGTAACCTTTTCTTTACCACCAAGAGATTTTATATTATCCTCAGGGATTGTCTTGTAAACAGCTTCAACAGAATATTCATAGATGTTTTCTCCATTAACTGTCGCTATTACTTTGCCTTTATTTGTTGCCGCATTTGCACTAGCAGATATTAATATAGCTAATGTTGTAATTAATAACTTTTTCATGGTTTCCCTCTTTCTTTATAATGGAGAAAGATTAGCATTTTATAGTTTAAAAGTAAACTTATTTTTAAAATAACTTCTGTAGTAAAAGGTTTAAACAGTCTCTGCCTTTTTTTGTTGCAAAAAGGTAACCTTTATTTATTTTTAAAAAATCATTTAAATTTTTATCAGCAATCATTTTTTTTATATCGATGCTAGTTTTCGCTTGAAAATCTTTCAAACAAATACCTTTGTTCAATCGCAATCCCATAATTAAATATTCATAAGCTTTCTCTTTATCATTTATTGTTTCTATATCTGGGGAGTTCTTTTTCAGCCAATTTTTAATGTTAGGTTCATTTATAAAAGCTTTCTTTTTTCCATTTATAGTTAATCTGCCACTAGCTCCAGCTCCTATGCCAATATAATCATCATAGTGCCAATATAGTAAATTGTGTCGAGATTCTTCGCTTGTTTTAGAATAATTTGAAATCTCATATTGATTTATTCCTTGTTTTGATAAAATGCATTTTGCGGTTTCTTGAAAGAGTAGGGATGTATCTTCATCTATTTCCTTTTCTCCATTTTTATATAGAGCAGTTCCTTCATATATTGTTAGTTGATACATAGATATGTGCCCATTATGATATTTTAGAGCTGTTTTTAAATCCTTTTTCCAATCTGCAAGAGTTTGACCCTTCCAGCCATATATTAAATCAAAAGAGCTTCGGTTAAATACTTTTTTAGCAACTTTTAAAGCTTTTTTGGTTTGTTTTACACTATGAGTTCTTCCTAAAGCTTTTAAGCCTTTTTGAGAGAAAGATTGAGCTCCTATAGAGATTCTATTTATTCCAGCGGTTTTAAATGCTTTAAATTTCTTTATCTCTGCCGTAAGAGGATTTGCCTCTATAGTTATTTCTGCATTGTCTAATAAAGAGAAATGTTCTTTTATATAATCAATTATCTTTTTCACCATTTGCGGAGACATTAAAGAGGGGGTTCCTCCTCCGAAATAAATTGTAGATATTTGTCTGTCGCCGACGAGACTTTTGTAATAGTCTAAATCTCTGAAGAATGCATCTAAAACTTTGTCTTGATCGATGTTTTTGTTTGCAATAGAGTTAAAATCACAATAAGAACATTTTGATAAACAAAAAGGGTAGTGGATATAAATCCCTGTTTTTATATTTATATTTTTTTTTGATAAGCTCATTCCGTTAACCTTTTATTAATTGTTCTATATATTATTTTATTTAAATAAGTATATTAAAATTAATTATTTTTTAATAAACTAAAGAAATAATAATGAATTGATTTGGTGATGATTATATATTAATAAGCATAAAAAAACAACCTTGAATTAACGAGGTTGTTTTTTTGCTTTAGCTTCAAACTTTAAGAGTCTTTTTTAGGAGGCTCAATATTCATATTACCGTCCTGATTCAACCCAGTTGAGGAAGTAGAAGCGTTTTCTTTAGCTCTAATACCATAAGGGTCGCCACCAGATCTATGATCTTCAAGCCTTTGTTTAGCTTCTTTTTTCTCTTGATCTGACATGTCAACATACTCACCTTTATTTGCATCGTATTTCCCTTCTTCCATATCGGCTAACATATTTCCTTTTTCGGATCCATGTTTTACAATAGTATCTTTAATTCTGTCATCTCTTGCAATATTCTTTTTCTTATTAGTTTGTTCATCATCTAATGATTTTTGTCTTGATGCATCAATACTTTTTTCTATGAACTTACCAGCACTTCCAGCGCCTTGTTCTACAGCATCTTCAGCACCGCTCAATGAATATCCGGCTCCGCCACCCATCCAACTTATGACTTTACCTGGTACATCATCTATAAGTTTGAAGCAGTTTGTAGCTATAGTGTATATTGTAGTTACATATATACTTATATATGCTAGACCTTTAAAATATGAGGCAAAAGATAGTATTGACCCTCCCCAAACACTATTCATGCTTCTAACACCCCAAGCAAAGTTATATAAGTCATTAAATATATATGTTGCAACAGATAGTAGTAGCATTGATCCTATCATGCCAAATACCATTAAAACAGGCCTTAAGAATATTTCAAGAATCATCATGTATTTACCTCTGTCTGGTCCAAGTATCATGCTACCTTTTTTTACAGTTATATGTCCTAATAAAAGTAAAGGAGTTCCAATTACTGCTTGGAAGACAGCAGCGAACCATCCTATACCTCCCATTATAAACTTTATAAAAGGAACCAAAGGTAAATAATAGGCTAGAGTTATACCAAAACTAAATATCATACCTTGAAATATGTTTAAAGGTATAGCCAATTGCTTTATGATTTCCCCTTTATAGCTAGGTATTTTAGATGCTAATACTGAGCCAATACCAGCTCCATATGGTATTGCTCCACCAATTTTAGCAAGAAGGTTACCTATAGATTTATATGTTTCAGCTTTCATGGTAGTTAAAATTTTAGTATAGGTTGCTGTATTTATTAATAAATGCCCAAGGTTAACTAAGTCTGCGAAGGGATTAGCGCCATTTATATTTGTAATACTAGCTCCTGCTAAACCAGTAGCAGTATTCATTATGTCAGCTAACATGGCAACATTTGATCCCATGCTGGAGCTTTCATCTGTTGAGCTTATTCCTGTTGTTTTTTTCTCTATATTGCCAATAATAAGATCTTTTTTTGTTAATATATAGTCAAGATAAGGTATGAATCCAGTCATCTTATCAGATGAATATGTATCTATTTTTATAGAACGACTACCTGTAAAAGATGAGATAGGGGAAGAGTAAGCATAGCTTGCACTTGTTGCTTTTATACCTAATCCGTTTATTTGAGATAATAGAGAATAAAAAGCCCCAGCTGCTATCCATCCTTTTTGCATCTGATTAGCTATATCGGTTTCTGCAGGTTTTTTGTTTTCTTTGGCATTACCAAATAGATGAGAATTTAAATCTCTAAAAGATTCGTTGGCTATTTTAAAGTATGGAGCCATATTTTCACTAAAGCGTTTTCCATATTCTTCTGACTGAAGAGATATAGTATTATCTTTAATAAGATCTAAAGAGTCTTCAAAGTTTTTATAATTAAGAGGTTCAATTCCTTTTGGTATAAAATTTTTACCACTTTTATCTGAGTATAAAGATGCAAGGACAAAATCATAAGCATAACTTGATAAACTGTTTGGTGTAGGGGGAGTTATTTTTGCTGCTTTTATGGCTTTTTTATACTTTTCATTTTTAAAATTTTTCTCAGAAATTAATTTTACAGATTTGTTTACAACATAAGCATCAATACCTCCTTTAGGGACACTAGGTATTTGAAATTGTGATGTCGCAGCTTCTTCAGAAGTGTCAGATATAAATCCAAAAACATTTTCTTTGTTTAAAGCTGCTAAAAATCCTTTTTTTACATTAGCTTGCATTTTTGCTTCCGTACAAGTTATTAAGTTGTTTAAGTCATGAGGATTCTCTGATATGCAATCTCTAGTTGCATCTTTTTCTTCAAATTCTTGTTGGAAAAATGCAGGTCCATAAGAACCACAAGCTCCAGCCATTGTAATAGCATTGCTACCTGAACCAAGATTAAAGTCATAAGATAAAGAATCTGCTTTTGAAGCTTTTGTAATCTTAATCGAAGTTGGGTTTTCTAGTCCTCCATACATTTGTTCTAACATTAATTCTTTTGACCCAATGTTGTCTGCCTTCTTTATTATATCTTTAAGTTCTGTAATTCTGAAATCATTAGGATCCGAAAAATCATCTTCACATTCTTCTTTTCTAGCTTCTTTTGTATAATCATTCCAATCTCCTTTATACCAATAAGATGATATTTTCCCATTATTATAAGGAACTATTTCACAGTCGCCGCCAATTTTACCATTTAAGGATTGTATTTCTTTTGATAATTCACTTTTTTCTTTTTTTATCTCATTTGTTTTATGAGGAGGTATACCATCTTTATTGTCAGTAATTTGAAGTTTATTACCTATAGCAGTTCCCCAATAACAAACAAATGAATCAAACATATTTTTTGATAAACTATCTAAATCAAAGCTTTCAGGAGATATTAAATCATTACCTTCTTCGCCACCTAAGTTTTTTAGAAAAGCTAACCATGTATTTGTTGCAAAAATTGACCCCGCTTTAGAAATTGATATAATAAGATTTTGACCTATATTTAAACCAGAGCCATTAGGTAGAGGTACTAATAAACACATAGCTATTAGTATTCTAGGATATGCCCATACTTCATCGCCTTGCCCCATGAATTTACCTGTTGATGCTGTGTCAACAATATTGTCAACAAATAAATAAGAAACCATTATAGAGCCTAATATTAAACAAGTAGAACTATAATATGTAAGCATAGATTGAAATCCTAAGGCAATACCTGGTTTGGCAGCAGTTCCTCCCTCACCAAACACAGCAGGTTTATATTCTCCAGCTAAATTAAACATCCAGTTTAACCATGTTGTTCCATGTTCATGTTTAGCAACCTCTTCAGTTAATGTAAATAAAGAGCTAACATCCTCCCCTGTGTTTTCTTGAGCCATTGCTAATGCTGCATTAGCAGTTCCTGTAGCTAAAGAAAACAGTAAGATAAGTAGTGTTGATAAAACAAAAATAACTAAGGCAATTGAAGATAACCATAAGCAAATTTGTGGTATTGATTTCTTACTCCTCCAGTTAATATTTTTTGCTGAAACAAAAATCATTTCTCCAAAATCAGAAAATGTTAATAATTGGTTTGTGTTAAATAAATCATCTTCCTCGTCTAATAAACCCGCATGAGAGAAAATCCCTGCTATTAATCTAACAAAAGAGTCTATAGATATTTTTATAGGTAAAAAGCTTCGGTTAAACTCTGGCATAAATATTTTTTTAGATATTTTCTTTTTAGTAAATCTTGTCTTTTTCTTACTTGATAGCATTTGTAATTATTCTCCTGAAAATATTATTTTTTTAAATCATAGCACTTATGTATTTTAATTTGCAAGGTTTTTTTTATTATTTTAATTTGCGCTTGAAATTAGTTTTTCCGTGTGTTATACTTATAAAAGTAAAAAAATGATTTTTAAAGGGGGTAATATGTCGATTTCTAACTTTAAAGTGCAATCTGTAAACAAAACTTTAAACAAGGCGGAGGTCTTAAAAACAGAGGATATAGTTAATCTTTATAATATTGAAGATGTTTTTAAGTGCGGTAATCAGATTTCTTTTGATTGTTTTAAAGATACTTGTGATCATGTCAGAAAAACCAATAGTTGTATAGAGAATATTTTAATTAAGGATTTAGAACAGGGGAAAGACAGAAGTAATTCTTTGAGAATCTTTTTGAAAAGATTCAAAAAGCATAGAAATTCTATATACTCTAAAATGCTTGGTGATAGAAAAGATGGGGACAAAGCTTTAAATAGTGTTAAGAATTGGTTAAAAAATACAACTTGTTTGGTTTTGGGAGGGGCTCTTTCAGGCTGGTTAGTAACAACAGGGATTGGTATAAAAAATAAAACTAATTTGCCAAAAGTATTTTTTAATTATGAAGAGTATATGGAAACCGTTTCAAAAACTGAAATGGATGCGTTATCAAAGAAAGAAGTAAATGATGCTGTGTCTGGTTTAAATAGGATTGTATCAAATCTTAAAGATAAAACATTAATTATATATTTTGAGGAGGTAAAAGTTAGTCCCTTAGATGCTTTCCAGTCTGATCGTAATGATAATGGTAGGGGGTTTTTGAAATCTTATTTTGAAAGTCCTATGTGGAAAGACTTTTCTATATTGGTTAAAAAAAGTTCTATAGATTCAAGGCAAAGTAAAGAGATGTTAGCTAATATTAATATGATTAATTTAGAATTATACGATCCATTTAATGAAAAATATTTTAAGGCTATAGATGATATTGATGAAGCATTGAGTGTTGTAAATCCAAAAGATCTTTATCCATTTTTCTTAAAGGAAACTTTGAATTTATACAATGATACTAGAGGTCTTCCTGTTATAGATAATGTTGTTATGTATAATTCTTATAATAAGAGGTCTAATGTTAAAAGCTCTTCTTTATTTATAAAAGAAACTAATGGGGAAAATAATTTATATGTAAGTCTTGGTTATTCAGGGGTGAATATTAGTAAGTATGATAAGTGGGGCGGTTTAGACAAATTAAAAAGTAGTATTGTAAATGTAATTCCTAAATATATTGCATCTGTTGATAATAATATTGACTCTAGACCTAGAATTAATGATGGTAGAGTCAAGGGGGTTTTAAATATTTTTAAAAATATTTCTAATGATTAATTGAAGTGTGTTTTGTCATAAAAAAAAAGAAGCTTTTTATGTATATAAAGCTTCTTTTTTTGCTATAGAGTAATGTTAATTATATTAAATGCTTGCTGTTAAATTTGTAGGTCTTTGTTTTTTTGTTGTTATTGAAGCATTTTCTTTTTTTACTGTTTCTCTAAATTTTTTTATAATATCTTTTTTGTTTGTGTTTTCTGGTGTTTTTAAACAGCTTTTAACATACTTAGATCTTTTGTATTCTATAAATTTATCAGCCAATAAATCTGTCGCTCCACTAGATGCAAATTGTGAACCTAAAAAACAGGTGGATGCAAACAGCGCATGGTGATAAAAAGTTTTTGGCCTTTTAATATAAAATATTGCTGTATAAGCTATCGCTTTTAAAGATGCAAGGTAAAGTACAGCAAAAGCATCCAGGAATCCTCCTAAGTTATTAGTGTGGGCTTCAACTCTACTGCAAACCTCTCTTGAGTCTCTTTGTACATAATCCATAATATCTTCTCCCAAAATATTTGTTCTGTAACTTCATTATCTATCTTTTAAATAACTATGTCAAGCTTTTTCTTATTTTATTGAATAATTATTATAAATATATTGCATTCAAAGAATATATATGATAATATTTGATATGTAAAGTACTTGGTTCAACAATATTAAGAGGATGATTTATGATAGGTAAAGTAATAGGTAAAACATGGAGAGGCTTTCGTTCTCTTAATTTATTTTTTAGAAAAAGATTAAAACCTAAATTTGATGGTACTATAGATGAGAAGTATCTTTATTTATATGCTTATACTAATGAAATTGCTACGAAATGGCATGGTAAATATGCTAATTTTTTATCTAAATATAGAAAAAAATCTATTTTGGGTAAAGCATTATTAAAACCAAAGAAAATAGTGCTAAGAAGGTATTATAAACACAAAAGAAATAAAGAGTGCTACTATAGAAGTATTTTAGGTGGTTATCAAGCAATTATATCTGCTGTTAAGGATCCTAATGTTAAAAATATAGAGTTGCATGATTTTGCAGCTCAAGTTACATCAAAAGATAAATTGTCTGAAGATTATATGGTAAGAGGTAAAAAGCTTCGTAAAATAGAGCTTGCCAAAGAGGGTGTTAGAAGGACTTTAAGGTTTACATCTATTACAACAACTTCTTTAGGGGCTGGGTTGGCTTTTTTAATGTATGGCCCTAGAGAGACTAGTAGAGATATAGTTGACTTTATAGATAGTAATATATATAAAGCAGAGATGTATATAAGAGATAAATTCTCAGATAAAAATCAGGGTCATGATGAGGTAAGTCTGGAAGAGAAAAAAGCTCCTGTTAAATTACAAGCTAGAAAAAAAGCATTAATGGAAATGTATAAAGGAATTAATTAACTATTTATTAACACATAATCAATGAATATATTTTTTTATGTTAATAAATGGTTAATTTAAATATTTTTTAAAAAAAATAAAAAAAGACTTGATTTTTTTTAAAAAAGAGTGTATAAAATGCTCAGTTCAATCGGGATATGGCGCAGTCTGGCTAGCGCACTTGTTTTGGGTACAAGGGGTCGTAGGTTCGAATCCTGCTATCCCGACCATTTGAACTAATAACGGCAAGAGGACTCGTAGCTCAGCTGGATAGAGCAACTGCCTTCTAAGCAGTAGGTCACAGGTTCGAATCCTGTCGAGTTCGCCATTTATAAAACCCCGTCAGCACTAGCTTTGACGGGTTTTTTATTTGTTTAAATTTAAGTTTAAAAAATAGTGATTTTATAGGTGGGTAGCAAACTTGCAAACTCTTTGTGACAGTAGCTTTCAACGATGTTTTTTTCAAAAATATAATTTATTATGGCAGTATGTTACAATAATATTGTTATATTTTAATGTGTTAGCTGTTGCAGGTTATCTGAAAAACTATCAGTCAGTCATAGTGCAAAATTGGTGCAATTAAAAAACTTGATTTTTTAAATATATAGTGATAAACACATAAGTATGTTTAAATTAAGGTGGTTATTTATGAAAAAACTTAAATGGATTAGTGAAAAAGATTTATATGAATTATGTCAGGAGATAGTTGATGTTTTAGAAGTTAAATCTAAAGATATAGAAAAAGATTTGCATTCTAATATTGTAGATCCTTTTTCTGCTTTATTTGATGCTTCTTTTCATAAGATGTCTTTAGAAGAATGGTTAGCTACTGAAAAATCAAGACAAATCCAAAAAAGTTTGCAGAATGCTATTGGCAATTTTCATCAAAAGATTCTAGGAAGAGTAATTGGTTGGAAAGACTTAAAAACTGGAGGAGTGGCAGATTTAGTAAATAAAGATAAAAAAATTATAGCTGAAATTAAAAATAAATTTAACACTACAAAAGGTAATCATAAAGTTGCAATATATGATGATTTAAAATCTCTAACTAAGTCTAAATATGAAGGATATGTTGCTTATTATGTTGCCATATTAACTAAAAAGAGATTTGATAAAGAATTTACTCCATCTGATAATAGAAAAGCAGGGAAAAGAAGACCTAAGAATAAAAATATTAGAGAAATTGATGGAGCTACTTTTTATGAAATAGCAACTGGAGATAAGAATGCTATCTATGACTTATACAATGTTTTGCCTCATATAATATCTGATATAGTTAAAAATGATAAAAAGAAAATCATTAAAGACCCTTTGTTTAAAGAGCTTTTTGATAGAGCATTTCAATAAAATTTATAAAAATATAAAATAACCCTTGCATTATGCAATGGGTATTGCTATATATAATTTATAGTAATGAATTTTATTTTTTAAAGGAGTTGAAATAATGAATTTAACAGTTCATCAGGTAAGTGAAGAATTAGAAGTCTCTGTAGATACAATTAGAAGATGGGATAAAAAAGGTCTTATAAAATCTCAAAGAGATGAGAAAAATTATAGAGTTTTTGATTTGGAGGAAGTGCAAAGATTAAATTCTAAATTAAATGGAGTTTCTAATGATAATAATTTTCAAATTTTAAAAAGTAATATAAAAACAGACTATAATATAATAGAACTTTTTGCAGGAGCGGGAGGAACTTCTTTAGGATTTGAAAATGCAGGCTTAAATCATTTATTATTAAATGAAATAGATAAAAGTGCGGTTGAAACATTAAGATTTAATTTTCCTAATGCTAACATAGTTCATGAAGATGTTAGAAATCTTGATTTTAAAGAATATAGAAATAAAGTTGATATAGTGCAAGCAGGATTCCCTTGTCAAACATTTAGTTATGCTGGTAAAAGTATGGGGTTTGAAGATACAAGAGGAACTTTGTTTTTTGAATTTGCAAGATGTATCAAAGAAACTAATCCTAAAATTGCGGTTGGAGAGAATGTTAAAGGTCTTTTAAGACATGATAATGGTAAAACATTAAAAACAATGTGTAATGCATTAAGGGAATTGGGATACAAAGTTCATTATAAAGTATTAAGATCTCAATATTTAGATGTTCCTCAAAAAAGGGAAAGGTTGATAATAATAGTTATAAGAGAAGACTTAAATATACCTTTTATATTTCCAAAAGAAAAAGATTATACAATTTCTATGAGGGAAGCTTTAAAAGATTGTCCTAAGTCTGAAGGACAAAAATATCCCGAGAAGAAATATAAAGTTTTAAAACAAGTTCCTGCAGGAGGGTGTTGGAGAGATTTGCCTGAAGAAGTTCAAAAAGAATATATGGGAAAAAGTTTTTATCATACGGGGGGAAGAACAGGAATGGCTAGAAGGTTGTCATGGGATGAACCTAGTTTAACTTTAACTTGTTCTCCAGCTCAGAAACAAACTGAAAGATGTCATCCCGAGGAAACTAGACCATTAAATGTTAGAGAATATGCAAGAATACAAACATTTCCAGATTATTGGGAGTTTAAAGGTTCTATGTGTGCTCAATATAAACAAATAGGCAATGCAGTCCCTGTTAATTTAGGATATCATATAGGTAGGTGTTTAATAGCTATGTTAGATAAAAAGTTTGATATAGAAGATGTGATTATAGAAAAAGAAGAAATTATCACAGATAAACAAGGGGAGTTGTTTTAGTGTGGTTTATTAACTGGGTGTATTAAGTGATGTAAACTGCTTGACAAGACTATAAAAATAGTATATAACTATTTTTATAGTCTTTTATTTTGCAAGGAGGTTGATTATGGCTTATCAAAAATTTACACAAGTTGGAGGTAGTTTTTCTCCGAGGTGTTCGGTAAATACAAATGGAAATATAGGTTTGAACCAAGGTTCTAGAAAGAAATATTTAATAGATAATTATTCTTATGTTGTTTTGTATTATGATAGAGAATGTAAAAAGATAGGTATTGAAATGTTAAATGATAAAACAGCTGAGGGAGCTATTAAAATAAGAAAGGGGGCTTATGGAGCTAATATAGCAGCAAAAAGTTTTTTTAATTGTTTTAATATAATGCCTGAAAAAACAAGTTATTTTGACACAAGAATAGATGAGAGGGGTTGGATAGAAATAGATTTAGAAAGTAAAAAAGTAAGAAACAGTAAAGTTGTTTCTAATCTTAATAGTTAGGTTAACAGTTAATAAAAAAATAGTTTTATAGTTGACTTAATGATATAAAGGTGATATAAAGAAATAATATTGAAAGATTTGTTGTGTTTCAATATTAAAAGAAGCCGACATGCTACTAACATGGCGACTTCAAATTCGAATGATAAGGTTTAACCTATCGAGACGAGAGAACTTGATAGTATCATGCTTATACACCCTTGTCAAGTTAATAATTGAGTGTGTGGTTAAAATGCTCAATAATATGGAGATACATGATGACTAGAAAGTATGTAAAATCTTCTATGATTAATGATATTGGTTATGATAGAAATATCCTTGAAGTTGGTTTTCACAATAATAGTGTTTACCAATATTATGGTGTGTCTGAAAATCTTTTTAAAGATTTAATGAATGCATCATCTCATGGTAAATTTTTTCATAACCATATAAGAGATATCTATAATTATAAAAGAGTTATGTAAAGCTATGGGTAGAATTATATTCTGCCCATTAGACTAAGTATTTTCAAGAAAGGGAACTTAACTATGTCTAAAATAGACAATATTTGGGATAAAGGTAAGCCTATAAGAGGAAAAAACCCAGATGTTTGGAGAAGAGATTCTAACGGCAATAAAATTAGAAAACCTTCATATGGAACTTTAGGTGAGTATGGTTGGGAAGTGGATCATAAGCATCCTAAGTCCAAAGGTGGTTCTAATAATATTAGAAATTTACAACCTCTTCATTGGGAAGCAAACCGAGAAAAAAGTGATAAAATAAAAAAATAGATTTTATTATTGTTTTTAGAAGGGCTTTTAAAAGCCCTTCTTTTTTAATATTAAATATACTAAGCATTAAAAAGAGTTGTTTAATGTATATTTGTTTCTTTAATTTTCTGTGACTGACTGTTTTTATAACAGTTAGTCGTATATAAAATGGGTAGCAAAGTGGGTAGCATCTGGAGGACAATAATAGGCAACAAATAGCAATGATTAGCAACAATTAATAAAACGAAAGTGTCTTTGAAAGGATTTGTGTGTCTAGCTAAGACTTTGTTTTAGTTGATTTATTTCTTTAAAGCTGTCTCTGCTTCTAAGCAGTAGGTCACAGGTTCGAATCCTGTCGAGTTCGCCATTTATAAAAAGCCCTGTAGCTGTAGCTTCAAGGGCTTTTTTTATATCTAAAATATAGAAATTATAATCGATTAAAAATCACTATAAAAGTCTAGAAAAATAGGCATATTTTTATTGCTCTCCGCAGAGTGACAACCCAAAGCTCTGGGTTGCCACTCGTGTTTGAACTCCACAAAGGTCTAGAGGGTGGTAACTGGCAACCAAAAATTATTTAGTGTTACTAGATATTCGTTGGGGTTCCCGCTACCCTCGTTAGTAAAAACTAGTCAAAAGTACCTTTATTTATTTGACATTTCTAATGCTAAATATACTAACTCTATAAGCTTATAAACTTCTTGGTTTAATTCTTTATCTGTTTTTTCTACACCTCTCTCTTTAAGTAATTTTCTTAGTCCTTCTTTTGTTTCTTGAAATGTTTTCTCACTAACCATAAAACCTTCTTGATATTTATTCTTTATTAATATATGCTTATTGCATGATTAAATTATACACTATAGGTTTTGAAAATAAATCAGCTGATGAATTTTTCTCTTTACTTAAAAAAGCAGGAGTAAAATCTTTAATAGATATTCGTTTAAAGAATACAAACTCTAAATATGGATATGCGAGCAAGAAAGAACTATATAAATGTCTTGCATATTATAAAATAGATTATAAGCACAAAATAGAGTGTGCTCCTAGTATTGAAATATTTGAGAATATAAAAAGAGGCAATGCTCCTTTTTCTGTTCGTTGGGAGAAATATGAAACAGATTATATTGACTTAATCAAACAAAGAGATATTATTGATATTTTTAAAGATATAAATTTAAATAATGCTTGTCTAATGTGTTATGAAGATAAACCTAAATATTGCCATCGCAGGTTGCTAGCAGAATATTTACAAAAATACTTTACTGATATTGAGATTGTACATTTTTCTTAACAATTTTATAATGCCCTGTCGCAAGACAGGGCTTTTTTTATTGGAGAAAGAAAGGAGTATAATATGACTAGAGCATTCGGTAGAGACAATATAAATTATGACGCCACAGGCAGAGCTGTTAGAAGCAGTAGCGATACTCCCAACCAAACACCTCAAGCAGGTAAAAATATTAAAAAGTGGAAAATACACAATACTAAAGGCGATACAAGTAAAGTTTGTGAAAATTGTGCTTCACTTGATGGCACAACATACACTAAAGTTGAAGGCATACCCAAACTACCTGTTCATCCAAATTGCAAATGCTATATTGAAAACATAGAAGTTTATTTAACATTTGATGGCACTGCTTTAGCTTTAATGGAAAATAAAACTGTTGTAGATGCTTGTTATGCAATGTCTGGAAAAGAAGATTATCAAGGAGAAGAGTTTACTGGGGTAAAAAACAAAGGACCTTTACCAGCAGGAACCTACACGATATCTCCTAGTAATGTTCAAAGGAGAAAAGATTATTCTTTTATTAAAAGATATACTAGTTGGCCAGGTGGAGAAGATTCTTGGGGTAACGAGAGAATATGGTTGACTCCAGATAAGGAAAATGATATGAAAGGAAGAGATGGTTTTTCTATACATGGCGGAACTTCCTTTGGTTCATCTGGTTGTATCGACTTAGCAGGAAGCATGTCTGAGTTTCTTGATGTTTTTGAAGAATACGATACTGAATTAGAATTAAGAGTAAGATATTAAAACATGAAAATAAAAAACATAATACAGAGTGAGTTAATTCCCAACGCAATATTCATATTGGGTTGGGTTGGATATGCTATTATATCTATTTGCCAAATTATTTTTTGGAATTTAAATTTATTTAATATTAATCCATATTGTTTAAAATGTGATTCTATAAATGAATATAGAATATTATTAACTTTTACAATAATAATTACACTAATCTATTCTTTAATTTTTATAAGAATAATCCCCATGTTTTTTAATTATAAAAACTCTTTGGCTAAAAAATATTCAATATTATTTTCATGCTTTATATTAGGAATATTATATTTTGTACTAATTACTCTAGGATATATCATTGGTATTATCATAAATTAAAAAGAAACTTTTAAATAAATAAAATTACTAAAATTAAAATAAGTTTTTTCATAAATAATTTTATAAATCAAAAATAATGTTTTATCAAATAAAAAATTGATTTTATTTAAAACATTGTTTATATTAATATCTTATGAAGAAAGCTCTTAATTTTATCTGGAATTTTTATAAGACAATTTGTGTTATCACATTTAGTTTCTTCTTAGGACTTTCTTTTTTAGTTATTATAGTTTCTTTATTTTTAGTTTAGGCAGGTTTAAATGAATAAAACAAGAATTTTTAAAAAAATATATGTTATTATATCCGTAATATTCACGACATTTATAATGATACCTGCATTTCTATTAATGGGAGCATATGAAGAAACTTATATAAAAAATAAGGAATATTTTTTAGAAGATAAATTAGTAGATTCAGACACCTTCTATAAAAATAATCAAAAAGGATATTCAACCATCAAAGAATACTATAAAAGTGGAGAACTTAAATCTCATAACATTTATTTAAATACCTTGTGTGATAATAAAACAGGATATTATAAAAGTGGGCAAATTGAATTCACTCATAGCTGTAAAAATGGAGAGTTAGATGGTAAATATATAGAATATTATGAAAATGGTAATTTAAAATATGAAGCAAATTTAATTAATGGAGAAACTAATGGTTTAGTTATATGGTATAATGAGGATGGTAAAATAAAGCGCAGCGAAGAACATAAAAATAATATGAAAAATGGTGAAGAAAAAATAAATTTATAAAAAGGATATGGTATGATATCAGACAATGTATTTAAAGGGAAAAAAGGAGTGCAGGATTTTTTAAATCCTAAAAACCATGTTACTCCATTAATCGAGATACCAGAAGAGTTAAATCCTTTTTACAATGATGAAGTTCATGTGTTTGTAAAGATGTTAAGTTTTACTCCATTAATGAATGTAAAGTCTATACCATCCTATAATATGTTGGATAAACATAAAAAGTTAGAAGAACATAATATAATTGAGAATTCTTCAGGAAATACGGCATTTTCTCTTAGTATATTATCTAAAATTTTTGGGTTCAAAAAAACTAGAGTGCTTATTTCAGCAAAAGATACCTCTATCGGTAAATTACAAATGCTCTTATTATCAGGGGCTGAAGTGCAAGCTAATAATGAGCCTTTATGTCCAGATCCAAGTGATTTAAGCTCTGGAATTCAAATAGCTAAAAATATGGGGAAAAGAAAAAAATGGTTTAACCCGAATCAATACAGCAATAAAAACAACCCTGAATCACATTATAAAATTACAGCACCTCAAATTTATGAACAATTAAATGGAGATATACAAATATTTTCTACTGGATTAGGAACAACAGGAAGCATGGTTGGTTGCGCTAAATACCTTAAAGAAAAATTACCAAATTTAAAAATATCTGGAATAGTAAGAAAACCTAACAACATAATATCTGGACCAAGAACTCTAGGCTTATTGAGAATGATTGATTTTGATTGGAAAAAGGATATAGATGAAATAATAGATGTAAGCACATATGACTCCTATTTAAGAAGCTTAGAGTTATGTAGATCTGGATTATTATTAGGACCAAGCTCTGGTTTTAATCTAGCGGGAACTCTTAAATATATAATGAAACTTAAAAGAAATAATTTATTGGATAAAATTAGAAATAAACAAGGTAGAATAAATGTTGTATTTATAGGATGTGATTCTCCCTTTCCATATTTAGATACATATTTCAAGTGTCTACCTAGAAATAAATTTCCGAAAATAATAAATGAAGAATTATTAATTGCTGAAAATAAAATTACTTTTAATTATAGTAAAGAAAATAAAAAAATATCTATATCTCCTCAAAAAACTATAAAAACAATATATGAAAGTTCAACTTCAAAGTTTAAGAGTATGGATATAAATACGAGAAATATTATTGTTGATGTTAGAAATAATGATAAATTTGTTCACTCTAGACTGCCTAATAGTGTTAACATACTTGAGGATGAGCTAATAAATAACCATCAAAAATATTTGGCTAAATGGGAAGGTCGCCGAGTGCTATTTTATTGTGAATATGGAGAGCTGTCTTATTTGATTGCCAAATATTATGCAAATAAAGGTATAGATAGCTATTCTTTATTAGAAGGTTTTGTTAAATGGTCTGATTTAGATTTGCTTAGGGTTTCAGATATATGTAAATGTGATTTAAAGTTAAAAAATAAAAAGAGCTAATAGGTGTTATTCTAGATAGTTTTTAAATTTATATTTATAATAATTATCATTATATAAATTTTTTGATAGATACAATTTGATTTTATTATTAAAATATTGTAGGTATATATGATATAAGGAGTTTTAGAGGAGGGAGAGCTATGTCAGAATATAAAGCAGAAAAGTATAAGTTAAAAGATGGTAGGGAGATTATTCTCCGTAGTCCTAAGCCGGAAGATTTGCCAAAATTCAGAGAATTTATCAAAGTAATTGGTGAAGAAACAACTTTTACAAATCAAACTCCATTACGACCAGAAGCTCCAGATGAAAAAATATTACAAGTTTGGAAACAACATAATGAGGCAGAAATATCTTCCATAATTATTGCTATTGAAGAAAAAACTGAAAATATTGTGGGTTTAATTGGATTAACTCAGGTTTCTCCATTGCATCCATGGTTGGAACATATTTCTAATTTTGCAACTATGATTGTTAAAGATTATTGGGGAGTTGGATTAGGTAGCAAATTTATGAGTGAAATAATTGCTCATTGTGAAAAATCAGGAATAAAGAGATTAGAGGGCTCGGTTAGAACTTATAATGAAAAGGCTATAAGATTATATAAGAAATATGGTTTTGAAATTGAGGGATGTCAAAAGAATACAGCTCTAATTGACGGCAATATGACAGATCTTTATATGATAGCTAAATTTTTTAACTTGTAGATATGTAGATATATAGATATATAATTAGTTGTAAGTGATATAGGTAAATCTATATGGTTTTATGTATAAAATTGGTTTATTGTAGTAAGAATATTAATTCTTTGACAAAAATGGATATTAATAGTATAGTCCGGATATGGAAAATATTTATGCAATCTCAAGTGGAGCAACTAAAGCAGGTGTCTGTGTAATTAGAATCTCAGGGCCAGAAGCAGAAAAATCTCTGCAAGTTTTAACAAATAAACCTTTGCCTCAACATAGAATGGCAAGTGTTAGATATTTGTACGATAACGAAGAGTTATTAGACGATGCTCTAGTAATATATTTTGAATCTCCTAAGTCTTTCACTGGGGAGAATGTGGTAGAATTACATATTCACGGCGGTAGAGCAGTTATTGATGG
This sequence comes from Alphaproteobacteria bacterium, assembly GCA_025800285.1. NCBI lineage: Bacteria > Pseudomonadati > Pseudomonadota > Alphaproteobacteria > Alphaproteobacteria bacterium. The sequence continues at coordinate 20,134 of JAOXRX010000039.1, read as the reverse complement.
AGTGTTAAAGGCTTTGTCTAAAATTAAGAATTTCCGTATGGCTGAACCAGGAGAGTTTTCTCGTAGAGCATTTGAAAATGGTAAAATGGATCTTACAAAAGCGGAAGCTATTGCTGATTTAATAGATGCTGAAACAAAAGCTCAGAAAAAGCAAGCTCTAAGGCAAATGGAGGGTGAGCTAGGTAGGTTATATGAAGGTTGGAGAAAAGATTTAAAAGAGATTATGGCTTATACAGAGGCCGTGATAGATTTCTCTGATGAAGAGATTGATGTTGATAATACTTCTCCAAAAATTAAGAGGGTTTTACAAGAGATTGATAATCACTTAAATGATAATGGAAGAGGGGAAAAACTTAGAGAGGGGTTGTCTATTGCGATATTAGGAGCTCCTAATGCTGGTAAATCTCAGTTGATGAATGCAATAGCAAAAAGAGAAGTTGCAATAGTCTCTGATACAGCGGGTACAACAAGAGATGTTATAGATGTTCATCTGGATTTGAATGGTTATCCTGCAATAATTTCTGATACCGCAGGTATAAGAGAGGCGGATAATGAAATTGAACATGAAGGCATATTAAGAGCTCTTAAAAAAGCTGAAAATGCAGATATAAAAGTTGTGATGTTTGATTGCTCTAAAGATGTTGATGACACAAGTTTAGATTTAATAGATGAAGATTCTATTGTGGTTATCAATAAATGCGATTTAGAGAAAAAAGAAAATAGTTATAAAGCTGTTTGTGCTAAAGCCTCGGATGTGATAGAGATATCTGCTTTAAAAGGGATGAATCTTGATGTTTTATTATCTAAATTAGAGCAAGAAACTGAGAGTAGGTTGTTCTCTGCAGGAAGTGCTTCTGTAACAAGAGAGAGGCATAGAAAGTTCTTGCAAAATGCGGTGGAATCCCTTAATAGAGCAATAGAAAATAATGTTTTAGAGTTGCAAGCAGAAGATGTTAGGCTTGCTATTCGTGAGATAGGAAAAATTACTGGCTCTGTAGAAATTGAAGAGCTTTTAGATATAATTTTCTCGGATTTTTGTATAGGTAAATAACTAATTTATAGGCTATTATTTACTTGCAATTGATATGTTGTTTTGCTAAAGTTATATATGAACAATAATGAATTTCAGGGATAGGATAGTTTTTATGAAAAGATTTTTCGTGTTTTTTATCGCTATAATGATTAGCGGTTATAATGCAACAGCAAATAATAAAAAATTAGAAACAAAAAAAGTAGATAATGCTCCAAAGGGCATGGTCATGACTTATGATGAACTCCAAGATGCTTATAAACAACTTGAAAAGTTTGAAGCAGTTTTATCTCTTGTTAAACAAAGATATGTAGATGAAAAAACATATAAAGAGATAATAGATTTGTCTTTGGATGGTATGCTTAAATCTTTGGATCCTCACTCATCTTTCTTGGATGAAAAAGAGCTAGAAGATATGCAAGTTTCAACTTCTGGAAAGTTTGGTGGTTTAGGTATTCAAATTACAACAGAGGATGAGGTTGTAAAAGTTGTTTCTCCTATAGATGATACTCCAGCTCAAAAAGCAGGTATTATGTCCGGTGATTTTATAACTCATCTGGATGGTGAAGCTATTATAGGTATAGATTTAAATGATGCAGTAGATAGAATGAGAGGAGAGCCTGGTACAGATATCACACTTACAGTTCGTCAAGGTTTAAAAGGAGAACCTAGAGATGTTAAAATCGTTAGAGATATAATTAATATAGACTCTGTAAAAAGCGATGTTATAGATAATATTGGATATATAAGAGTTGCAACTTTTAGTCAAAAAACTAAATCAGAGCTAGAAACCGCTTTTGATGAAATTGGAGCTAATGTTGATGGGTATGTTTTAGATTTAAGAAATAACCCTGGAGGGCTTTTAACTATGGCAATAGCTGTTTCAGAAGCATTTTTAGATGGTGGCGAGATAGTTTCAACAAAAGGTAGAGATTCTGTTGATAATATGAAGTTTTTTGCTGCAAATGGAGATAAAGCAAATGGAAAACCAATAGTTGTTATTATAAATCAAGGCTCTGCTTCTGCATCAGAAATTGTTGCTGGTGCTCTTAAGGATCATAAAAGAGCTGTAATAGTTGGAACAAAATCTTTCGGTAAAGGGTCAGTGCAAACAATCTATCCTTTAGTTAATGGTAAAACAGCTGTAAAAATGACAACTTCAAGATATTACACTCCAAGTGGACACTCTATACAAGCTCTTGGTATAGATCCAGATATCGAAATTAAAAATGAAGAGCTTAAAGAAAAAGAGAATGATTGGGAGAAATATCTAATAGAAGAAGCTGATTTGAAGGGGGCTCTTAAAAATCCAGAAAAGGGTGAAAAAAAAGATAAAAACCCTAAAAACAAAGATAATTCTGGTGATAAAAAAGATGATTATCAATTAAACAGATCTATTGAAATTGTAAAAGGTATCGCAATATATGCAAAACAAAATGATTACAAAGAAGCAGATAAGAAGGTGGAAGATGTTAAGTAGTGTTTATAAAATAGTAGTATTTTTATTATTAATAACTTTTGTATCTATTATTTATATTATGAGTGGATCAGATTATGGTTCTTTAGAAGTAACTAAGTCTGATGAAGTTTATATAACTGTTGAGGAGCCAGTTGTTGTAGAAGTGGTTCCAAGTGCAGATTTAGAAAGCTTTGTTCCTGCTGAGCCTGTTGTTGATTTGGTTGCAGAAGAATTATTTACATATGATGAAGAGGTGAGTTTAGAAGATGAAAATCTATTAGATTCTTCTTGGGAAGCATTAAATGGAGCATATTTAGTTTCTGAAGAAAAGTCTTTAGAAGTTGTTTCTGAAGCTAATGAAGAAAGTGTTATAGATAGTGTTGTTGAGGAACAAGAAGAGGTTGTTGTGAAATCAACTAATATATCTATTGTTTTGACAGATATATCATCAGAGAACATAGATAGTGTTATTAAATATTTAGCAAATAACAAGGAAATTGGATTAGCTTTTAAAAATGGTAATTTTGAAGCTATGAAGAAAGCGAAAGAAGCTGGTTTTGATAATCTTATAGTAAGTATTACAATGGAACCTTTTAACGAAAGCATTTCTCTTCCAGAACTGTCAATTACTACAGGTAATTCAACAATGGAGAATGTGGATGTTTTAGATACTGTGCTGGATAATTCTTATATGCCTATAGCTATTACTAATGATATGGGATCCAAAGTTACTAGCAAGAAACACATTAATGTAATGAAGCCAATAATGGCATCTATAAAAAGCAAAGATTTAGCATTTTTGGACTCAAAATCTAATTATTATTCCGTCGCAGCTGGTGTTGCAGAAGAATACGGAGTTCCTTATGCAAGTAATTATGTTTTCATAGATAAAGATATATCAAATAAGGAGGCTGTTATTGGTGCTCTTAATGAGCTTGAAAAGGTCGCTTCTTATAAAGATTATGTAATAGCAATGGGAGATTACTCCGAAACTGTTATTAAAGCTCTTAGCGAATGGTTGGAGAATGTTAATACATACCCTATATCAAGTGGCTTCTAAGGCAATTTTATTTTAATATTTTAAGACTCTATTGTAGTGCTAGTGTGCACAACAAGAGTCTTAATTTTTTGTTTTATTTAATTTGATAAAAAAGACAGAGTGTTAATGCTATCCATTGAATCGGGTTTTTCTTGACTTTTTAGTATAAAAATGTAATATATGTATCTAAATCGATGGAAATTAATTTATAAATAAGAAATTATTTCAACAGATTTGTGTATAGATCTAAAAGTATATGTTATATGCATTTGGAAAAATTTAAACAATAAGGAGAAATTATAAAATGGCAATTAAAGTAGCTATTAATGGTTTTGGTAGAATCGGTAGACTTGTTTTTAGAGCAGCTATCGAATCAGGCAGAACAGATATCGAATTCGTAGCAATTAATGACCTAGCGCCAGCATCTGCTCACGCTCACCTATTAAAATACGATTCAACACACGGTAAATTCAACGGTGAAGTATCTTTCACAGAAAACTCACTAATCGTGAACGGAAAAGAAATTAAAGTTTGTGCTGAAAGAAATCCAGCTGACCTTCCATGGGGTGAACTAGGTGTTGACCTTGTTATGGAATGTTCAGGTATCTTCACAGCTAGAGAAAAAGCAGCTCTTCATTTAGAAGCTGGTGCTAAAAAAGTTCTTATCTCAGCTCCATCAGGTGATGCAGATAAAACAATTGTTTATGGTGTTAACCATGACACATTAACAGCTGAAGATGTTATCGTTTCTAATGCTTCATGTACAACAAACTGTCTAGCTCCAGTAGCTAAAGTTCTTGATGAAGTTATCGGTATCGAAAAAGGTTACATGACAACAATTCATGCTTACACAGGTGATCAAAACACAGTTGATTCAATTCACAAAGATCCACATAGAGCAAGAGCTGCTGCTATGTCTATGATCCCAACATCAACTGGTGCTGCTAAAGCTGTTGGTCTAGTATTACCACAACTTGTTGGAAAACTACACGGAAGTGCTGTTAGAGTACCTACACCAAATGTATCTTTAGTTGATCTAAAATTTACAGCTAAAAAAGATACAACTGTAGAAGAAATCAACAATGCTATCATTGCTGCTTCTGAAGGTGAATTAAAAGGTGTTCTAGGTGTTTATGATGAACCACTAGTATCTATCGACTTCAACCATAACCCTAACTCATCAACTTTCTCTCTAAACGGTACTACTGTTATGGAAGGTAACTTCGTTAGAATTATGACTTGGTATGATAATGAATGGGGATTCTCAAACAGAATGAGTGATACAGCTGTAGCACTTATGAATGCATAATTTATTTATATAAATCATGAATTTGAGTAAATGAAGAAAAGAGTCTGTTTTGAACAGACTCTTTTTTTATATAATTAATTACCTTTTTGATATTATTAAAATAATCCAATAGTGCTTTTATTAACCAAATTAGCTTCAGAATGTTGATTGGTTTTTTGATTTATTATAATAATATCATTAGATCTTTTTTGCTCTGAAAAATTAAAGCCATTTGTTGCTTTGTAAATAGCAAAAGCTGATGCAATGCTTGCTCCAGCTAATATCGCATCCCAAGCAACTCTACCTGTGTCTGCTAATAATTTCTTTCTCATGATTTCTCCTTATAAATAAAGATTCATTTTATCATATTTTTTATAAAAAATAAAGAGGGTTTGAATTTTTAAAAAAATAATTGCAAATTTATAAAAATAGAGATAGATTAGAAAATATGAAAATAAAAACTAGATTATATATAGAAAAGCCTTTGAGAGAAAATCTAACTCTTGATATAGTCGCTCCACAATTGCATTTTTTAAAAAATGTTATGAGAATAAAAGAGGGTGATTATATATCTGTGTTTAATGGCAAAGATGGAGAGTATTTAGCTCAAATAACAGAAGTTAAAAACAAGTTTATATTAGCAGAATGTCAAAAGCAGTTAAAAGAGCAAAAATGTTCTTCAAATATTAAGTTATATTTTGGCTCTACTAACAAGCATCGTTTAGCATTTTTAGTAGAAAAAGCTACAGAGCTTGGAGTTTCAGAACTTCAGCCAATTATTACAAGTTTTGGTGATAGTAAATTATTTAAAGAAGATAAAATGAGATTGCAAGTTATTGAGGCTGCAGAACAATGTGAAAGATTAGATGTGCCAAAAGTTCATGATGCTATTAAATTAAGAGATATAAAAGATGATAACTTAATCTTATTTGCTGATGAAAGCAGGGTGGGTGATAATCTTTTTTCTGCTTTATCAAAGATGGGGTCTAATCAAGAGGTTTCTATTATAATAGGCCCTGCGGGAGGATTTTCTGCAGAAGAAAAAGACTTTATAAATAATAAATTAGATAATATAAAAAATATTTCTTTAGGAGATAATATTTTAAGGGTAGAGACCGCTGTTATAATGATACTTTCTTGTCTAGTTGCTAATCAGGCTTATCATTAGAGCTCTTAGTTCATCAATACCATCTTTTTTCTCAGAGGATGTGAATAATACTTCAGGGAAAGCTGCTGGATTCTTCTTGATAGTAGTCTCCGTTTCAAGTTTTAATCTTTCAATTTCTTTGATTCCAACTTTATCTTTTTTTGTAAATACAATAAAATATTGAACTCCGGCTTCATCAAGTATACTCATTAACTGTTTATCGTGATCTTTTAAACCACGACGAGAATCTACTAGAACAAAAGCTCTTTTTAGGTTAGGACGACCTTTAAGATAGTTAACCATAAGTCCATCCCACTCTTTTCTTAGAGATTTAGAAACTTTAGCATAACCATAACCAGGCATGTCTGCTAACATAATCTTGTCTCCAATTTTAAAGAAGTTTATTTGCTGAGTCCTTCCCGGTGTATTTGATGTTCTTGCAAGTTTTTTTTGTCCAACAACTGCATTTATAAGAGATGATTTTCCTACATTTGACTTTCCTGCAAATGCAAACTCTGCTAGTTTTGAATTTATCATGTTTTTTTCAGAAGTTACCCCAGCCATAAACTGAGTTGGCTTTGAGAATTCTTTCCTTGCTTTTGTGACGATACCTTTTTCAAATTCCATGATAAATATTCCTTATAAATTGATTTGATATGTTTGTAGCATATAAAACAGAAAGTTGCAACTTATTATAGTTTGTTACTTTAAATATAGCTTAGATTTACATTAGATTTTTTTAATTTAAGTTTGTATAATATTATGCAAGAATAAAAGAAGACCTTGTATCTTCACAAGGTCTTCTTTAACAATCATATTAAATTGAATAAAAATTCGTTTTAAGCTTTGTTAGCTGATCCGAAAACTTCAATCTTTTGTTTTACGATCTCTTTCATAGCTTCTTTAGCTGGACCACAATATTTTCTTGGGTCAATTTGAGCAGGATCTTTTACAAAAGTTTCTCTGATTGCTCCAGTCATAGCAAATCTTAAGTCTGTATCTGTATTAACTTTTGCAATACCGTGTTTAGCAGCATAAGATAGCATTTCATTTGGAACACCCATAGCTGGAGGAATTTCTCCACCGTTTTCATTACATCTAGCAACTAGTTCTGGATATACAGAAGAAGCTCCGTGCAACACTAATGGGAAGTTTTCTGGTAAAACAGCTCTGATTTCTTCAAGTCTATCAAAAGCTAATTGAGGCTCTGTTGTGAACTTGAATGCACCGTGACTTGTTCCAATAGCGATAGCTAGAGAGTCACAACCTGTTTCTTCAACGAATCTTTTTGCTTCTTCTGGAATTGTATAAGAAGCATCTTCAGCAGATACATTAACATCATCTTCAACACCAGCAAGTCTTCCTAATTCAGCTTCAACAGTAACACCTCTTGCATGAGCATACTCTACAACTTCTTTAGTGATTCTAATGTTTTCTTCTAGTGGGTGATGAGATCCATCAATCATAACTGATTTAAATCCTGCATCTATAACTTTTTTACAAGCTTCAAAGTCTGGACCATGGTCTAGGTGAATAGCTAGAGGAACTGTGCTTGATTTTAGAGCACCTTCCATCATTGCCATTAAGTATTCCATACCAGCATATTTAATAGCACCTGTAGATGCTTGAATAATTGCAGGTGATTGCATTTCTTCACAAGCTTCAACAATAGCTTTAACAGCTTCTAGGTTGTTCGCATTAAATGCTCCGATAGTATAACCTTCTTTTTGAGCTCTTTCGAACATTTCTTTAGTATTTACTAATTGTCTTTCCATTTTAAAATCCTTTTTTTTGTTAAATTAACTCCTATTTTATATAGTATAATTCTATATTATGCAAGCTTTTAATTATATTATAAAAAAATCTTGCAATTTGTTGTAAAAGGTCGTTAAATATAAATATAAGGGGTAGAAAGTGAGGTGGTTGTCATGAGTAAAAAGACAGTAGTAGTTGTTCCTATTTATGAAGAATTATCCAAAGAGGATAAGGTTTCCTTAAAATGCCTAAAGAATAACTTAAAAAAACATGATAAGTATATATTATGCCCTATAAACTTTGATTTAAAGGGGGTTAATACAGCTGGTTTTAAAATAATGAGGCTTTCTCCTGGAAGGTTTAAGACTAGAAAAACAGCTCTTGCAATGCTAATGTCCAAAAAATTCTATTCCTATTTTAAAGATTATGATTATATGCTTTATCATAAGATTGGTAGTGTTGTTTTTGGCGATGATGAAGATTTGGATAAATGGGCTGAAAAAGACTATAGTTATATAGGAGCTCCGTGGTTTAGAAGAAATAAAGAGAATCGCAAATCTGTTATAGGTGGAGTAGGTAAGGGTGCTTTATCTCTTAGAAAAATTGATGAGTTTATAGAAATTTTTGATAGAGAAACAATACACTTGGTTCCTCAGAATAGACAATCTAGAAAGCTATTTTTAGAATGGAGATGGTGGAGTAGATTAAAAAGATATGGTGCTTGGATTCATCTACAAAACATGGTTGGTCGAAAAAGAGCTATTCATAGTTTAATCAGGAAGTTTGATAAGAAAGAGGATATTTTCTGGGCTTTCTTTGCGGTTCAAATTAATCCTAAGTTTAAGCTACCATCTTTTGATGAGGGGTATAAATTCGCTATAGAGAATACTCCATATAGAATTTTCCCTGATACAATTCCTTTTGGAATTACTAGAAAAGCTTGGTTGAGCTCTAATAAATGGGATGATTTGATCGAAGAAAATCTAGCTAAGCATAAGGTTAAAAGAAAACCTAAAGCTAAAATAAAAGAGCCAGAAACTAAGAGTAAAGTTGTAAAAGCTAAAAAGTCAGTTTCAAAGGTTAAGAAAGCGGTTACTAAAAAGAAATCTATTAGGAAAACTGCTTCTAAATAGAGTTTTTAATTCTTTTAACCATTGAGAAAAAGCCATTTCTTCTGTTTACAGATAAATGACCTTCAAGACCTAGTTTAGTAAATACTTCTTCGATGTTTATCTCTTTTGCTTCTTTAGCAGATTTACCATTGTATATCAATAGTAATATTGCAACTAATCCTTTTACTATTGTAGAATCGCTATCTGCTACAAATTCTAAGCTTTCTTTACTTGAGTTTTGGGTCTCTGTTAGCCATACTTGAGATGTGCAACCATCAACTTTTGTCTTGTCGTTTTTTAGTTCTGAGCTCATGTTTGGCAAGCCCTTGCCTAGGTCTATTATGTAGGCATATCTGTCTTCCCAGTCGCTTAATAAAGCAAAGTCATTTTCAATATCTAATAAATTCATGATGGCTATTATATATGTAAACATAAAAAAATCAAGTTAAAACTCTTGACAAAAAAAGGGTTTTAATGTATATACTTTAGTTCATAAAAGAATTTTAGGAGAATTATACAAATGAAAAGAACATTACAGTCTCAAACAAAGAGAAAAATGAAAAGAAAACTAGGCTTCTTCGCTAGAAAAAAAGCTGGTACAGGAGTACTTGCTAAAAGAAGAGCAAAAGGTAGAAAAAAATTAAGTGCTTAAATTAAATAAAAAATTTTCGATAATTAAAAAACGAAAAGATTTTATAGATATATCTAAATCCGATTTGAAATGGGTATGTCCAGCTTTCATTATGCAAATAAAAAAGAAAGAGGGAATTGTTCAGAATAGAATCGGATTTACGGTATCTAAAAAGGTTAGTAAAAAAGCTGTTGTGAGAAATCGCATAAAAAGAAGATTAAGAGCTTTAGCTAAGGAAACTCTTAAAGATAATGTTATAGATGGTGTTGATTTTGTTTTGATAGGAAGAAAAAGCACTCTTGACACAGAATACTCTGATATGTTAAAAAGTATGAAACATTGCTTAAAGAGGTTAAACTTAGAAAAATAATGAAATTTATTTTATTAACACTTATAACGATTTATAAAAAATTGGTGTCACCAGTTTTACCAAGTCATTGTAGATTTACTCCAAGTTGCTCAAATTATGCTGTAGATGCTATAACTGAACATGGATGCAAGACTGGATTAAAATTGATTATAAAAAGGCTAATGAAATGCCACCCTTGGGGCTCTCATGGATTTGATCCCGTCCCTACAAAAGAAGAGTTGAAAAATAGAGGTTTAAAAAAACATGACAGATAATAATAAAAAAGATAAAGAATTAGTTAAAACCGATGATGTAGAACTAAAACCTAAAAATAATTTTATGGTTACTCTTATTTTGTCTATGGTTATACTATTTGCTTATAAGCATTTTGTAGAGAAGCCAAAGCTTGAGGTTATTGAACAAAAGAAGCAAGAGCTTATTGAAAAGCAAAAAGAACAAGATTTAGTTTTGCAAGAGGATATTAACTCTGTTTTTGAAAACATAGATAATAATGCTGGATCAATTAAAATAAATACAGATAAATTGTCAGGAGAAATCTCTTTACAAGGAGCAAAGCTAAGTAATTTAAGTCTTAATAAATATTTTACAGATGTTTCAAAAGAAGAAAATGTTAAACTATTGCAAAAAGGAACCACTCCTTACTTTGTAGAGTATGGTTGGAAATCTAATGATAAGTTAGTTAAATTACCAGGTGTTAATACAGTATGGAGTAGTGATAACGAAGTTCTGGAAGCTAACTCATCAGTTACACTGACTTGGGATAATGGAGAGGGGCTAGTATTTAGTAAAAAGATTACTCTAGATGATAACTATATGTTCAGTGTAGAGCAATCTCTTAAAAATGAAAGCGGTAAAGTTGTTGCTGTTACTCCATATACAAAAATAGTTAAAGAAAAACAAAAGCCAGATCCAAAGAAAAAAGAGAGAGCTACTCAACAGGGAGCTATAGGAAATATAAATGGGATTATATTTGATAAGTCTTATAGAAAATTAAAGAAAGAAAAAACTGTAGAAAATTCAACAGTTGGTGGTTGGTTCGGTTTCACAGATAAATATTGGTTAGTTAGCTCTATCTTTGAAAGTGAAAACAGTATAACTTCTAAATATGATAAAATTAACGGGCACGATGTTTATTTTATAGAGATTGAGTCAGAGCCTCAGTATATAGAAAATTTATCTTCTAAGTCATATAATAGTAAGCTATTCTCTGGTGCTAAAGAGCTTAATCTAATAGATAAATATATGTCTGAACAAGGTATATCTTTGTTTGATAAAACAATTGATTTTGGTTGGTATTACTTTCTAACAAAGCCTTTTTACTATATTTTAAATACAATAGGTGGAATAGTGAATAACTTTGGTATCGCTATATTGATCTTTACAATTATGTTAAGAATAGCTTTATTCCCAATTGCTAACAAATCTTATGCTAGCATGAGCAAGACAAAGAAGATACAACCAAAAGTAAAAGATTTAAAAGATAAGTATGGTCATGATAAGCAAAAACTTCAAATGAAACTTATGGAGCTTTATAAGAAAGAGGGGGTGTCTCCAATGGGTGGTTGTTTGCCGATGTTGATACAGATTCCTATTTTCTTCTCTCTTTATAAAGTGTTATCTATTTCTATTGAAATGAGACAGGCTCCGTTCTTTGGTTGGATACATGATTTGTCAGCTCCAGACCCTACAAATATATTTACATTGTTTGGTTTATTGGAATGGAATCATCCAGCTATATTATCAATTGGTGTTTGGCCATTATTAATGGGTATAACAATGTTTTTACAACAAAAAATTAATCCAAAGCCTGAGGATAAATCTCAAGCTCTTGCTATGGCATTTATGCCAGTGTTGTTTGTATTCATGTTAGGAAGATTTGCTTCTGGATTAGTTATCTATTGGACATTTAGTAATATATTTGCTATTTGTCAGCAAGTGTTCTTTATAAAAACACATGGGCCAAAAAAATAGATTTTTAATATTTTTTATATAATTTTTTAAACCTCAGATTTTATCTGGGGTTTATATTTTTTTACTTGATAATGTTTAATTTTTTATATATTATTGCTTAAATGCTTAAAAGAAAGGAAAAATAGTATGAAAAAAATATTGTCAGTTTTAGCTGTATCATTTTTACTAAGTGGTTGTGCGACTCCTCTAAACTCTATACAAAAATCTGAGCTTAGAGAGTGGAAAGCAGATGGTTTAGAGGTTCAAGAAAAAGACCCTACGGCAGCGGCTTTCTTAGGGCTTTTACCTGGAGGAGGATCTTTCTACACTCGTCAATATGGATATGGTGTTGCTAATTTGCTATTATGGCCTCTTTCTATATTATGGGATCCAATTAATGGAGCTAGAGGTGCAGAAACTCTAAATTATGATACAACTTATTTTGCTATTAGAAGAAGAAATAAATAATAAATTAACTATTTTAATATATAATCCTCTCTGTTAAAGGGAGGATTTTAAAATGAAAAAAGTATTTTTATTAATCTTATTGGGATTAGTTGTTTTATCTAGCAATAGTTTTGCTAGAGTCAGAGTTAACGGTTATTATAGAAGCAATGGAACTTATGTTGCTCCTCATTATCGTAGTAATCCCGATGGCATAAAGTCCAATAACTATAGTTATAGAGGTTATTAATACAAAAAGCTCTGTGTTTCACAGAGCTTTTTATTTTATTAGATTATTTTTAATTTTTATTTATACATTTCTTCAGTAGTTGCATTCTTAATTAAACATTTATAAGGAACAGATACCTCGTACTTAACACAATATGAGACTCCATCTGTAGAGTTCTCTTCTATGCATTCTTGTTTCGGTTTGCCAAATTTTTCTGCATCATTATAGTCTAATTCATGACGACAATATTTGATAGCTTTGGCTTTTGCATTTTTCCAGTTTATGTTAACCTCTTCTGTGGTTTTTTGATGATATCCCAAATATACTTTAGAATCTCCTCCATCCATTAAAAATGTTTCTGTATGAGCTTGAAAGCAAGAACTTAGAGATAGACAAGCTATGGCTAATATAATAAATTTTTTCATGAAATAAACCTCTTTTTATTGTTTCTAATAAAGAAAGTATATTATTAAGTTAAAAAAGTCAACATTTAATGTTTCTCTTGATTTTTGCTATGTTATATTTTATAAGATATGAGGATGACCCTGTAGCTCATCAGGATAGAGCGACAGATTCCTAATCTGTAGGTAGTAGGTTCGAGTCCTATCAGGGTCGCCATTTACAATATTTCTATGGAAAATATTTTTTTATCTAATCTATTTTCTTATATAAATATTGTAAAATTGTGATGTTGTTTGAATGAGAACCTTAAAGGTTCGACAATTGTTCTTCTTTTCACAGGGCAGAGCCCGCATGAAAAGTTAGAAGTTGCAACTTTCACAAGGAGTGGAGCGACTGAATGAAAGAAGTCCTATCAGGGTTGTTATTTAATAAAAAAAGAATAATAAAGCTAGACTTTTTTATGTTAATATACTATAGTGCTGTTTTTAGTAATCAGATTATTGTTAAAAGCTTATTTCTATATGGTTAAAAGTTGTTTACGATTTTAGGATAACTTATATTAACTGTTCATAAGAAAGGAATAAGAATTATGGCAAAAGGAAAAGTAAAGTGGTTTAATAGCACAAAAGGTTATGGTTTTATAGAAACAAAAGATAGTGCAAAAGATGTGTTTATTCACATATCAGCTCTTCAAAAAGCAGGAATGAGAACTTTAGATGAAGGTCAAGATATAGAATTTGATATCGTTGAATCTAAAGGTAGAGAATCAGCTGAAAATATTAAAGCTTAATAACTACAATTATTATTTGTTAAAAACCCTCTGTGTAAAAGCAGGGGTTTTTTTATTTAAAGTTGAAATTTTTATTGTGTTAAATCTATTAAATAGTTTGCTAATATATAATAACTTATTAATAGCTTATGTTTTTATCTCTTGCTTTTGAAGAAATCTTGTAAAAGTTTTGAACTTTGTTCTTTGTATTCTCCGTTATAAATCTTTATTTTGTGATGACAGCTTTTTTGTTCAAAGAATTTAACTCCATTTTTAATTGCTCCGCCTTTTTTATCTTCCGTAGAGAAGTGTAGGCTATTCAATTTAGCTAGAGATATTGCTCCAGCACACATGGTGCAAGGCTCTAAAGATACATATATGTCGCAATCATTTAAATATTTTGATTTCTTTTTTTTGCAAGCTTTGTTTATAGCAATTATTTCGGCATGACATGAAGCATTTTTCTTTTTTTGTACAAGATTGTGAGCTCTGGCAACTATTTTATTTGTTGTCTTATCAACTATAATAGCTCCTACAGGAACTTCATCTTTTTTATAGGCTTTCTTTGCCTCTTTAATTGCTTCAATCATGTAATCCATAAATCGTATTATAAATTAAAACTTGAAAAAAGCTAGAAAAAATGTTAGAAGACTATAAGTTAAATTTTAAAGAAGTTTTATGCTTGTAAGATTCAGGTGTTTAACAAAAATTAGGAGATAAAAAATGGCAGGACATAGTAAATTTAAAAACATTCAACACAGAAAAGGTGCTCAAGATGCAAAAAGAGCTAAAATCTTCGCTAAAATTGCAAGAGAAATAACTGTTGCTGTAAAAGAGGGCGGTTCTCCAGATGCTTCTATGAATCCAAGACTTCGTGGTGCTATTGTAAATGCTAAATCTGCTAATATGCCAAACTCTAGAATTGATAGTGCTATTAAATCTGGTATGCCTGGTCAAGGTGGAGCAGATTATAAAGAAATGAGATATGATGGCTACGGTGTTGCTGGTGTTGGTATTTTGGTTACAGCTCTTACAGATAACAAAAATAGAACTGCTTCTGATGTTAGATCAACATTTACTAAATATGGTGGTAATATGGGAGAAACAGGGGCTCTTGATTTTGCATTCGAAAAAATGGGAGTTATTGTCTATTCTGCAGAAGTGGCTTCTGCAGATGATATTTTTGAAGCTGCTCTTGAAGCTGGTGCAAGTGATGTTATCTCTGAAGGAGAAACTCATGAGATTAGAACTGCAGTTGAAGACTTTACATCTGTTAGAGATGCTCTAGGTGAAAAATATGGAGATGCTTCTGAATCAGAGCTTTCTTATATTCCTAACACATTAACAGAATTAGATGAAAAACAAGCTACATCACTATTAAAATTAATTGATGTTCTTGAGGATAATGATGATGTGCAGAAGGTTTATACTAATGCAGATATTTCAGAAGAAATTTTAGAAAAAATAGTATAGTTTTATACTATATTATTGATAGAAAAGACCTTGCTAAAAGCAAGGTCTTTTTTTTATTTAATTTTTTATTAAGACTATTTTGTATCCTTGACAGCTTTGATAAAATCATCTCTGCTTTTGCTTAAATCAACTATTTCATTTGGATAACAATCATCTATAATTAAATTTCTTTTTATGTAATCTCTGTTTTTGTCAAATTTATTCATTTGAGTTACAGGGTTAAAGACTCTAAAGTATGGATTACAATCGAATCCACTGCCAGCAGACCATTGCCAAGAAAAGCTGTTGATAGCATCATCAGCATCTAATAGAAAGTCTCTGAAATGTGATGCTCCTTCTCTCCAATCTATTCCCATGTTTTTTATTAAAAAAGATGCAACTATCATGCGAGTTCTGCCATGCATATATCCTGTGTTGGTTAGCTCATTCATGGCTGCATCTATAATAGGGTATCCAGTTTTACCTTCTTTCCAAAGTTTCAGCATTTTTTTATCAGGATTCCATTTGTAATTATTCAATGTATTATTTAGATTCTCATTAATAATATGAGGGTTGTAATGATATGTATAGTAATCGAACTCTCTCCATATTAATTCTCTTATGAAATCGCAAGAGTTATCTCGCACTTGATGTAAAATTTGGATAGGGGATATTTCTCCAAAATTTATATGAGGAGAAAGTTTTGATACACAATATTCTCCTAAGAAATCTCTATTATCACCGTAATGTTTTAAGTCATTGTTAATGAAGTTATTGAGTTTTGCCTGTGCAGAATGTTCTCCAGGATTCCAGCTATCCATTATTGTCTTATGCCAATTTAGTGTAGGTAGTAATTTAAGTTCTTCAATAGATTTATTTAAATTGTGCTTTATGAAATTTATTTCTTTAGGAGCATCTAGAGGTTTGCGACACTTGTCTAACAATATAAGTGATTTTTTATAAAAAGGAGTAAATATTTTATATGGAGAATTATCTTTTTTTAGTATATCTTCATAAGAGAAAAGAAAATTAGTATTGTAAGTGTGTATTTCTGCACTTGTACTTATCTTTACTTGTTCGTAAGAGTTCATAAAGATTTTATCAATTTTATATTCTTTAACTATTTTGTTTATTTCTTCTTCTAAGTTTCCTGATATGATAGCTAGGTTATTTTCTAATGATTTTTGAAAAGATATCAAAGAGTGGTGAAGCCAAACTTTACTGGCTTTTCCATAATTTGCTTCGTTGTATATAAAAACTGGTAATATATCTCCAGATTTGCAAGCATTAAATAGTGCTAAATTATCTGATAACCTTAGATCTCTGTTAAAAATAACTAAATTTCTCATGAATATAATCCCTATTTTGATATGGAACCTAGTATAGTTTATTTACTTTTTTAAATCAAATGAATTATAAAATAATAATTATTTATTGACAATAATGCGAATCTGTGTTAGTTTCTACTCAACTTAAATCAATATATTTTAGGTATAACATTAAAAGAAAGGCCCGAGGGTCCCATTAGTCTACGAGTTTCGTTCGCTAATGTTTGCTTTGCTTATACCTTAAATTTAAAGAGTTTAAGGCAGAAAGTTTAAAAAATAAGGAGAAAAACAAATGGCAGTTAAACTTAGATTGGCAAGAGGTGGTAGCAAAAAGAGACCATTTTACTCAATCGTAGCAGCAGATAACAGAGCGCCTAGAGATGGTAGATTCATTGAGAAGATTGGTACATATAACCCAATGCTATCAAAAGAAGACGAAAATAGAGTTGTAATCAACTCTGAAAGAGCTAAATACTGGTTATCAGTTGGAGCTCTTCCAACAGATAGAGTGGCTCTATTCCTAGGT
This sequence comes from Alphaproteobacteria bacterium, assembly GCA_025800285.1. Taxonomy (NCBI): domain Bacteria; kingdom Pseudomonadati; phylum Pseudomonadota; class Alphaproteobacteria; species Alphaproteobacteria bacterium. The sequence goes on along the minus strand of JAOXRX010000039.1, from coordinate 3,203 downwards.
AAAGCAGGTATTGCAGAAATGCCAGCACAAAAAAACAACCCTAATAAAGCTAAGCCAAAAGCTAAAGCTCAAATGAGAGCTGAAGAAAAAGCAGCAGCAGAAGCAGAAGCAAAAGCAGCAGCTGAATCTGAAATTCAAGAAGCAGCAGCTGAAGAAGTAGCTAAAGAAGAAGCAGAAGCTTAATAATTTAAAGGATATTAAAAATGGCTAATGATACTCAAATGTTAATAGGTAAAATTACATCATCACATGGTGTAAGAGGACTTGTTAAAGTTGATTTATATATTGAATCAACAGATATCATTGCTAGCTTAGATTCTGTAAATGATGAAGATGGTAATAAACTTTTTGATATTAAAAGTTTAGTTAAGCATAAGAACTTATATTTAGTTAAGCTTGAAGGAATTGATTCTAGAGATGATAGCGATGCATTAAGAAATACTAAATTGTATTTAGATGAATCTCTATTGCCTAGCTTGAATGAAGATGAGTTTTTTGTATCTGACTTAGAAGGCTTGAAAGTAAAAGATTCTAACAATGAAGATTTCGGTGTTGTTAGAAATGTATTTAACTTTGGAGCGGGTGATGTGTTGGAAATAGTAAGAGATAGTGGTGATTATTACATGCTTACTTTTACTAAAGATACAGTTCCTAATGTTGATATAGAAAATGGATTTGTTCAAATTAATGAAGAGTCAGCAATTAGCAATAAGGGAGAGGTGTTATGCACAAAGTAAATGTATTAACTCTGTTTCCAGAAATGCTTACAGATTATTTTTCAAAAGCTTTAAATGGTAAAGCATTAGAGAAGAATATATGGGCTCTTAACCCTATCAATTTTAGAGACTATGCAGAAGATGTCCACAAAACAGTAGATGATACTCCATATGGAGGCGGTGCTGGAATGGTTATCAAATGTGATGTTCTTGAAAAAGCTATACTAGATAATAATTTGCAAAAAAACAAATTCTACTTTATGTCTCCAAGAGGCAAAAGACTTACTCAAGATAAGGTAAAAGAAATCATTAAAGATGATGAATTTACTATTCTATGTGGAAGGTATGAAGGAGTTGATAATAGAATTATTGAAGCTTATGATATGGAAGAAATCTCAATGGGAGATTTTGTGCTTTCAGGTGGAGAATTGCCAGCTATGGCTATGATCGATGCTTGTGTTAGATTGTTGCCAGGTGTTATGGGAAATTCTGAAACAGCAGGAGAAGAAAGTTTTGAAAATAATCTTTTAGAGTATTCTCATTACACAAAACCAGCTGTTTGGATTGATAACAAAGGTAACGAACACAAAGTTCCAGAGATTTTATTGTCAGGTCATCACAAAAATATAAACAAATACAGAATTGAAGAATCTGAAAAAATTACAAAACAAAATCGTCCAGATATATGGGCAAAACATGAAGAAATTAGGAAAGGATATTAATATGAATATCATTGAAAAATTAAACAAAAAGCACGTTGAAGATCTTAATAAAGATATTCCTGCTTTCTCAGCAGGTGATACTGTTAGAGTTAATGTTAGAATCGTTGAAGGTTCAAGAGAAAGAATACAGGCATTTGAAGGTGTTTGTATAGCTAGAAAAAACAGAGGTTTAAACTCATCTTTCACAGTTAGAAAAATTAGTTCAAACGAAGGTGTTGAAAGAAGATTCCCTCTATATTCTCCAAAAATTGAATCTATTACTCTTGTAAGAGCTGGTGATGTTAGAAGATCTAAACTTTACTACATGAGAGAGCTAAGAGGTAGAGCGGCTAGAATTAAAGAAAGAACTACTGGTAGAAAAGAAGGTAGAACAAAATAATTTTGCTTTAAATCAAGAAGTGCTGACACTTGTGTCCAGCACTTCTTTCTTAAATAAAATTTTTTTAAAAGAAAGTATAAAAAACTCTTTACTAAAAGAAGTTTTTGTTCTATTACTATATAACACAATATAGTAGTAAGTAAATAAGGAGATACAAAATGAAAATTCAAGTTGAAGGTAAACAAATGGATGTTGGGGCATCTTTATCTCAATATGCTAATGATGAGTTAGCAAAAGTTGCTGATAAATATTTCGATCATCCAATTGAAGCTAAAGTAGTTTTCTCAAAAGATAACCACTTTTTCAAGGCAGAGATTCTAATTCATGCAAACAAAGGTATTAATCTTCAAGCTCATGGTAAAGCGGATGAAGCTTATCCAGCTTTTGATGCTTGTCTAGATGTTTTAGAAGGTAGACTAAGAAAGCATAAAAACAGACTTAAAGATCATCACAGAAAACTAGGTGCAGAAGCAAAAGAAGTTATTAACTCTTATATCGTTGAAGCTCCAGTTTCTGAAGAAGAAGGTCATGATGAAGATCATATTATTATTGCTGAAATCGAAAACAGTGTTGAAACAATGTCTGTTGCTGATGCAGCTATGAGATTAGAACTAGCTAACTTAAATGCATTAATGTTCATAAACTCTTCAAATAATAAAATCAATATGGTTTACAGAAGAGAAGATGATAACATTGGTTGGGTAGACCCATCATCAAAATAGGATTTTAATTAAATTTTATTTTTACAAAAAAGCTCCCTCAAGTACTACTATGTACTACACGGGGGCTTTTTCATAATCTAAAATTTTTTAAAATCCTGTTTTGCTTTTCTATGTCATTCTGAACAAAGTTAAGAATCTTTTCACCATGCTATATTATTATATCGTCATTCTGAGTGTAACGAAGAATCTTTTCATGCCTGAGTAATTTTGATTTACATCCAGTAGCACAGTGAGATTCTTCACTACTAGAAAAGTGTGTCCGTTCATAATGACGACAAATAGAAAGTTTGACATTGCTTTAACACAATGAGATTCTTCTTCGCTCTGCTCATCAGAATGACGGGCTTGGGATACGGCAGTGTGTCTTTTCCTTTTCTCGTCATTTTGAGCGACTGCAAGGAGTCGAAAAATCTTTTCACCATGCTATATTATTATATCGTCATTCTGAGTGTAACGAAGAATCTTTTCGAGCTTGTGGAATCTTAATTCAAACTCCGTAGCACAGTGAAATTCCCGCTTTCGCGGAATGACCGAGTATGGATATGGGAATGACGAACAGATAATAAGTTTTTTTGTACTACCTTATATAAAATTATAATCATAAATATGTAAAAGACTTATAATAAGGTATTAAATTTTTATCTTTACATTCTGCTTATAAATT
>JAOXRX010000038.1 GCA_025800285.1 Alphaproteobacteria bacterium | reverse complement strand
AGTTTTTGAAATTGGAGATCATAATAGACGTATTGGAATTGCAAGATTGAATTATAATGAAAATACTAAGAATCCAAGGATATTTTTATCGGAACGTTTAGGATTAGAACCAAGATGGTCGCCACGAACTGTTGATTAATTAATTTTTATAGAATTGTAAAGTTAGCAATATGATTTATTATAATTAAGGTTCTCATTTTTAAATTCTATAAATTGAAGGGGGATTACTCTTGAGCCATATCAAAAGCAAAAACTATTATATTGGAGTTATAGTATGCTTTACAATTATATTGACAACTAATTATTGTGAGTCCGCTGCGGATAATGTAAATACTACCAAAGTATCTAGAAATATTATGACTCAAGACAATGTTAACCTTAACAAAAACGAGTCGGATGCAAATAATGAAGAAGAGAATAAAATTGTTCTTAATAATTTTGAGGATCTTACAAGAATTGAGTTAAGTCATCGTTATGATGTATATGATGAAACAACTGGTGAAGTAGTATCTAACTTTGACTGTATTGGAACAATCTCAGATAAAACAATACTTGATTCTTATCGAGATTTACTCAATGCTATTAGTGTGTCTAAAATGAATGAAGAAAACTATCATTTAATAAAAGAAAACAATGAATTAACATACCTTTTTAAGTTAAATAAGAGAAAAAGCAATAATAAACCTGAATTATTCATGAACCAATGATATCACCAAAAATCGAGAGTGTTTAGAATTTTGAACCACTTTTAAATTGATATGGACTTAGTCTTCCTGTGTTTCTCCTAAAAATGGACAGGCCCATCCTGTCGTCG